>JAEWQZ010000216.1 GCA_023460255.1 Actinomycetes bacterium | reverse complement strand
GCGCCTCAGCGCTTCTTGGGCGGGCGGGACGGGCCCTTCGCGCCCCGGGAGGACGCCCAGAGGTCGATCCCGGCGTCCACCGCGTGGGCGTCGATGGTCGCCAGCTCGTCGTCGGAGAACGCGAGGTTGTCCAGCGCCGCGAGGTTCTGCTCGAGCTGGGCGACGCTGCGCGCGCCCATGACCAGCGACGTCACCCGGCCGTCGCGCAGCGCCCAGGCCAGGGCCATCTGGGCCAGCGTCTGCCCGCGGTCCTTCGCCATGGTGTTCAGGGCGCGGACGTGCGTCAGCGCGGCGTCGGTGAGCAGCTCCGGGGAGAGGGACGACGGGCGGGACGCCCGCGAGCCCTCGGGGATCCCGTCGAGGTACTTGTCCGTGAGCATGCCCTGCGCGAGCGGGGAGAACGCGATGCAGCCGACGCCGAGCTCCTCCAGCGCGTCCAGCAGCCCCTCCGTCTCGACCCACCGGTTGAGCATCGAGTACGACGGCTGGTGGATGAGGAGCGGGGTGCCGAGGTCCGCGAGGATCGCGGCGGCGCGGCGGGTGTCAGCGGGGGAGTAGCTCGAGATGCCTGCGTACAGCGCCCGGCCGGAGCGGACGGCGGTGTCGAGCGCCCCCATCGTCTCCTCCAGCGGCGTCGTCGGGTCGAAGCGGTGGCTGTAGAAGATGTCGACGTAGTCCAGGCCCATCCGCGCCAGCGACTGGTCCAGGCTCGCCAGGAGGTACTTGCGCGAGCCGCCGCCCTGGCCGTAGGGCCCGGGCCACATGTCGTACCCGGCCTTGGTGGAGATGACGAGCTCGTCGCGGTACGGCCGCAGGTCCTGCCGCATGAGGTGTCCGAGGTTGACCTCGGCGGCGCCGTAGGGCGGGCCGTAGTTGTTCGCCAGGTCGAGATGGGTCACCCCGAGGTCGAACGCCCGGCGCACGACGGCGCGCTGCGTCTCCAGGGGCGCGGCGTCGCCGAAGTTGTGCCAGAAGCCGAGCGAGAGCGCGGGCAGGTCGAGGCCGCTGCGTCCCGTGCGGCGGTAGGTCATGCGGTCGTAGCGGTCGGGCGCGGCGGTGTACGTCATGCTGCCCACTCTGCCACCGCGACCGCTGCGGCGACGGCCGGGGTCGGGGGGCGCCGGTAGCGTTCGCGTCGGCGCACCACGACGACTGCGCGACCGGAGGAGCCGACGTGAGCACGACCCGCCTGACCTCGTTCGTCCTGCTGGTGGAGGACGTCACGGCCTCGAAGGAGTTCTACACCTGCCTCCTCGACCAGGAGGTCGTCCTCGACCTGGACAACGTGAACGTCACGCTCTCGGGTGGGCTGGCCCTGTGGGAGCGTCGGCACGCCCGGGACGTCATCCACCCGGGCACGCAGGAGTTCCGCGAGGGGCACCAGAACGTCGAGCTGTACTTCGAGACCGACGACGTCGACGCGATGGCCACCCGGCTGCGCGGGCGTGGCGTGCCCTTCGTCCACGAGGTCCGGACGCAGCCCTGGCAGCAGCGCGTGCTCCGGGTGCTCGACCCGGACGGGTTCGTCGTCGAGGTCGCCGAGGGCATGGACGACGCCCTGCGGCGCCTGCACGGCGACGGGCTGTCCGTCGAGGAGGTCGCGCGACGCACCTTCATGCCCGAGGACGCCGTCCGCGCGGTGCTCACGCCAGGGCTCTGACCCGTCGGAGAGCCGGTGGGTGGCTCGCGTCGGACGCCTTCCGTCGGCGGCTCAGACGCGACCGAACATCTCCGCGACGTCGGTGGAGAACAGGTCCTGGCCCTTGATCCGGCTCGTCTCCTCCGGGCCGACGATCTCTCGTCGACCGTCCTCGCGCTCGAGCTGCGCCGCGCCGCCGTCGGGGCCCAGCGGCAGGACGATGCGTTCGGCGGCCGCGCGGTAGCGGGCGCTGGGGCGGCGGCCCTCGATCAGGTCGGTGACGTTCTGCGCGACCACCGCCGCGTGCTCGAACGCCGCGGAGGCGCGCTTGCTCTCCGGGACGTCGGTGATGTCGCCGACGGCGAAGACCCGGTCCTGCCCGACGACGGTGAGGGCCTCGGTCACCCGCAGGCGCCCGTCCGGCCGGCGCGCGGCGGCGAGCTCCTCGTCGAGATAGCCGGTCTGCGGCCGCGAGCCGTAGCAGCGGAACCACATCTGTGCCTCGATGGGCACGCGGGCGGTGGTCTCGACGGCGAACGGTGCGTACGTCCCGACGTCGACGGGCGGCAGGAAGGCGAGCGGCGCGCCCGTGATCATCCGGACGCCGCGCGCCTCGAGCTGGTCGCGGACGGCGGTGCGCAGCTCGGGCAGGAAGTCCCCGCCCGTGAGCACGTCCTCGGCGATGTCGACGACGGTGACCGCCAGGTGCGGGAACGCGGAGGTCAGCTCACCGGCCAGCTCCAGCCCCACGGGACCGCCGCCGACGAGCAGGACGTGCTCGCAGCGGGCGAGGTCCTCGCGCATCCGGGCCAGCCGGGCCGTGGCGACGTCGACCTCGTTCTCGAGGAACTTCGCCGGGAACGGGTACGCGGTGCCCGTCGCGAGCACGACGTAGTCGGCCGCGATCGACTCGAACGGGGAGAGCTGCACCCGGGTGGGGGAGACCCGGCGCGCCCAGTCGTGGACGATGCGGCCCCGCGTGAGCAGTGCGTCGTAGGGGAAGAACACCCGGCTCTGCCAGTCGACGTCGACCGCCGCGCGCAAGGCTGCGGTGGCGTGCACGAACGCGTCCTTCGGCTCGACGAGCACGACGTCGGCGACGTCGTCCAGCCGCTTGGCGACGCTCGCCCCGCCGTAGCCGCCCCCGACCACCACCACACGTGCCGTCATCCGCCCGCTCTCCTCGCCGTCGGTCCCCGGCCATCGTGCCACGGTCGGTCGGCCGCACGCGTCCCGCGCCCGCGCGGTGGCGCCCGACCCGGGTTGTGGAGTGGTTGCCGCAGCATGTGCGGTCTCGGCTCCACAACCCCCGCGTCGGGTGCACAACGTCCGGTGGTGGGGCGCGGGTCCACCGTTGAGGGAGGCCCGGGTCTCCGCGACGTAGGACGGGCGAGAGCCTGCCGCCATGCCCTCGCCGCGCGCCGTCGTCGAGTCCGCCGCCGCCCGGACCGAGCACGTCATCACCACGCGCGAGTGCCTGCGGCTCGGCGCCGACCGCGACTGGGTGGAGCGCCAGGTCACGTCCGGTCGGTGGCGCAGAGTCGCGCGCGGCGTGCTCGTCACCTACTCGGGCCCGCCCACGTGGCGGACGCGGGCGACGGCGGCGCTCGCCCACGCAGGACGTGGTGGCCTGCTCAGTCACGACGCCGCCGCGTTCCTGCACGGCATCACGACGACGCCGCCGCGAGTCATCGACGTCACGATCCCGCGGGACCGCCGCGTCGTCTCGGTCCCAGGTGTGCGGATGCACCGGCGGGCCCGTCGACGGGCCACCCGCCGGCGTGGTCTGGCGGTGGTCGCTGCGGGCGACGCCGTGCTGGACCTCGTCGAGCGTGCGCAGGGGGTGGACCGTGTCGTCGGGGTGCTCTGCGACGCGGTTCGTGCCGGGATCGACGCCGACGCCGTCCTCCTGGCCCTGGCGCACCGACCGGCGCAGAGACGACGGCGCCTCGTCCTCGAGCTGCTCGGACAGGTCGCGGGCGGGATCGAGTCGCCGCTCGAGTACCGCTACCACCGCGACGTCGAGCGACGGCACGGGCTCCCGCGCTCGGTGCTCCAGCGTCGCGAGGTGGTCGGCGGGCGGTGGATCAGGGCCGACGCGCGCTACGTCGGGCTCGGCGTGCGGACCGAGCTGGACGGCGAGCTCGCACATCCCGGCGGACGCACGGATGCGGACACCTGGCGGGACAACGCCGTCCTCATCGCCGCGGCGGAGCTGACGTTGCGCTACCGGTGGCGCCACGTCGTCGCACCGTGCGAGACCGCCGGACAGGTGGCCGCCGCGCTGCGATCACGCGGCTGGGACGGTGTCGCGCGCGCGTGCGGCCCCGGCTGCGCGGTCGACGCCGTGCGGTCCTGAGGTCGGTCATCGTGGCGGGTTGTGGAG
>JAEWQZ010000215.1 GCA_023460255.1 Actinomycetes bacterium | reverse complement strand
GGCCCGGCCTGCTCGCCGCGTTCGACGCGCGGCTGCCGTTCGAGCTGACGCCGGGGCAGCGGTCCGTGGGCGAGCGGATCGCAGCCGACCTCGGGCGGCCGCGGCCGATGCAGCGGCTCCTCCAGGGCGAGGTGGGCTCCGGCAAGACGGTGGTGGCCCTGCGCGCGATGCTCCAGGTCGTCGACTCCGGGGGCCAGGCGGCACTCCTCGCGCCCACCGAGGTGCTCGCCGCGCAGCACCTGCGCACGCTGCGGGACCTGCTCGGCCCGCTGGCCGAGGAGGGGATGCTCGGCGGTGCCGACCGAGCCACCCGGGTGGTGCTGCTCACCGGCTCGCAGACGGCCGCGCAGCGACGGGAAGCGCTGGCCGACGCCGCGTCGGGCCGTGCGGGGATCGTCGTCGGCACGCACGCGCTGCTCGGCGAGCAGGTCCAGTTCGCCGACCTCGGGCTGGTCGTGGTCGACGAGCAGCACCGCTTCGGCGTCGAGCAGCGCGACGAGCTGCGGCACCGGGCCGGACCGACCCCGCACCTGCTCGTGATGACGGCCACGCCCATCCCGCGGACCGTGGCGATGACGGTCTTCGGGGACCTGGAGGTCTCGAGCCTGCTCGACCTGCCGGGCGGGCGTGCGGGGGTGACGACGCACGTCGTCCCGGCGGGCAACGCCGCGTGGACGGCGCGGACGTGGCAGCGCGTGCGCGAGGAGGTGGCGGCCGGGCACCGGGCGTACGTCGTCTGTCCGCGGATCGACCCCGACGACGCCGACGACGCCGCGCCGCCGGACGACGCGGACCTCCTCGCCGACGACGCGCTCCTCTTCGGCGACGAGCGGCGCCGGCCGCTGCGCGCGGTGCTCGAGGTGGCCGAGGAGCTGCGTGCCCTGCCGGCCCTGGCAGGGGTGCCCGTCGGCGTCCTGCACGGGCGCCTGTCGGCCGCGGAGAAGGACGACGCGATGGCCCGCTTCGCGCGCGGCGAGGCGCCGGTCCTCGTCGCCACCACCGTCATCGAGGTGGGTGTGGACGTGCCCGAGGCGACGGTGATGGTGGTCCTCGACGCCGACCGGTTCGGCCTGTCCCAGCTGCACCAGCTGCGCGGGCGGGTGGGCCGGGGGACGGCACCGGGCCTGTGCCTGCTCGTCTCGTCGGCCCCGGAGGGCACCGACGCGGCCACGCGGGTGCAGACGCTCGCCCGTACCAGCGACGGCTTCGAGATCGCCGGCGTGGACCTGGAGCTGCGACGCGAGGGCGATGTGCTCGGGGCGTCGCAGTCCGGGGCGGCCAGCTCGCTGCGGCTGCTGCGCGTGGTGCGGCACGCGGACGTCATCGCCGAGGCGCGCGGCGACGCCCTCGCGGTGGTCGGCGACGACCCGTCGCTGGCGGAGCACCCCGCGCTCGCAGCCGCGATCGAGGAGTGGCTCGACCCGCAGCGCGAGGAGTTCCTCGAGCGAGCCTGAGCGGGGCCGGGGCCGGCACGTCGTCGTCGATGCTCTCCGGCCCGCCCGGCCCGCCCGGCCCCCCCGGCCCCCCCCGCCCCCCCGCGCGCCGGGATCGGCGAGGATGGGGGGATGACGAGGATCGTCGCCGGCGCCGCAGGTGGGCGGACCATCGAGGTGCCCGCCTCCGGGACGCGCCCCACGAGCGACCGCGTGCGCGAGGCCCTGTTCTCCCGCCTTGACCACGAGGACGTGCTCGACGGCGCGACCGTCTGGGATCTCTACGCCGGCTCGGGGGCGCTCGGCCTGGAGGCGGCCAGCCGCGGCGCGGCGCAGGTGGTCCTCGTGGAGTCGAGGGCGGCCGCGGCCGACGTCTGCCGACGCAACGCGGCGCGCCTGGGACTGCCCGGGGTGCGCGTCGCCGCCCAGCGGGTGGCGTCGTTCCTCGAGCGGGCCGCGGGCCCGGTGGACGTCGTCCTCGTCGACCCCCCGTACGACCTCGCCGAGCCGGAGCTCGCCGCCGCCCTCGCGGCCGTCCGGCCGCACCTCGCGCCGGGGGCCGTGCTGGTGGTCGAGCGCACGACCCGGAGCCCGGAGCCCAGCTGGCCGGACGGCGTCGGGCGGACCGGCGAGAAGCGCTACGGCGAGACTGTCCTCTGGTTCGCCGAGCGGGACTGAGGCCCGCCCGGCCTACAGTGGCGGGGTGAGCATCGCCGTCGTGCCGGGCTCGTTCGACCCGGTGACCCTGGGGCACCTCGACGTCATCCGGCGCGCCGCCGGACTCTTCGACGAGGTGGTGGTGGCCGTCGCGACCAACGTCGCCAAGGCCCCGCTGCTGTCCGCCGACGAGCGGGTCGGGCTGGTGACGGCGGCCGTTGCGGGCCTGCCGGGCGTGCGGGCGGCCGAGGTGCCCGGGCTGCTCGTCGACTTCTGCCGCGGGGTCGGGGCGACGGCCATCGTCAAGGGCCTGCGCTCGGGCGGGGACTACGACGCCGAGCTGCCCATGGCCTGGATGAACGGCCACCTCGGGGTGGAGACGATCTTCCTGCCCGCTGACCCGTCCGTCGCGCACATCGCGTCCTCGCTGGTCAAGGACGTGGCGCGACACGGGGGACCGATCGACGACCTGGTGCCGGCGGGCGTGGCAGAGGTGGTGCGCGGACGACTGCAGGGGGGCCTGTGATGGACGAGAGGCCGGCGGTGCACGCACGCGAGGACACCCTGGCGGGGGTGCTCGACGCCGTCGAGCACGCGGTCGAGCACGGGCGGGCGATGCCGATGTCGACGTCGGTGCTGGTCAACCGCACGGAGCTGCTGCACCTGCTCGGCCAGGCGCGTGCCGCGCTGCCGGAGCAGCTCGGCGCGGCGGACGACGTCCTGGCGGCCGCCGACGAGCTGCGGG
>JAEWQZ010000214.1 GCA_023460255.1 Actinomycetes bacterium | reverse complement strand
GTGCCGGTCACGGCGTTGCGCACGGCGGTGGCGTCCCCCACGGCCCAGATGTGCGGGTCGGACGTGCGCTGCTGGTCGTCGACGACGATCGCGCCGCCCGCCGTCAGCTCGAGGCCGGCGTCGGCGGCGAGGTGGGTGTCGGGGCGCACACCCACGGAGAGGACGACGAGGTCGGCGGTCAGGACCGACCCGTCGGAGAGCCGGACCGCGACGGTGGCGGGGTCGTCGGCCCCGGCGCCCTCGGTGCCCTCGCCCTCGGCGGGGGCGGGGCCGGTCGCGCTGATCGCCTCGGCCGCCACGCCCACGTGCGTCCGGATCCCGTGCGCGCGCAGCTCGGCGTCGAGCAGCTCGGCGAGCTCGCTGTCCAGCGGCGGCAGGACGTGCGGCGCCAGGTCGACGAGGTCGACCTCGAGCCCGCGGGTGCGCAGCGCCTCGGCTGCCTCCAGGCCGATGAACCCGGCGCCGAGGACGACGGCGCTGCGGGCCTCGGCGAGGACCTCGCGGATCCCGTCCGCGTCGGGGACGGTGCGCATGGTGTGCACCTGCGGCAGGTCGAGGCCGGGGATCGGTGGCCGGACGGTCGCGGCGCCGGGGGAGAGGACGAGGGCGTCGTAGCCGAGCACGACCTCCTCGCTCCCGGCGGGGGTGGTGT
Source organism: Actinomycetes bacterium (assembly GCA_023460255.1). GTDB lineage: Bacteria > Actinomycetota > Actinomycetes > Actinomycetales > Cellulomonadaceae > Actinotalea. The sequence continues at coordinate 4,235 of JAEWQZ010000214.1, read as the reverse complement.
GCACAGCGGTCACGGTCCGGGCAGCCGGGTCGACGGCGATCACCTCGTGACCCGTGCGCACGTCGAGGTCGAGGGCGGCGCGCAGCGCCTCGGGCGTCTGCACGAGGAGCGAGGACCGTCGGGGGATCTCGTCGCTGACGTGGTAGGGCAGGCCGCAGTTGGCGAACGAGACGTAGGTGCCGCGCTCGAGCACGACGATCTCGGCGTCCTCGGCGAGCCGACGGGCCCGGGCGGCGGCGCTCATGCCGCCGGCGACGCCACCGACGATGACGATCCTCATGGGTGTTCCTCACGTGTGCTCGGGTGGGGCTGGCGCTCGGCCGCAGCCGGCGCCTGGTCCAGGGCGCGCCCTCGGGCCCCTCCCAGGGCGCAACGATACCCCGGGGGGTATCTATTCCGGATGGGACGAGGGTCCCGGTCGGTGGCGTGCTACTCGGCCGCGGGCACCTCAGGCGAGGGAGAGGAAGAGCTTCTGGAGCTTGGCGCGGTCGATGCCCGCGGCCTCCTCGCCCTGCGTGAGGCAGCGCTCCAGGCCGGTGGAGATGATGGAGAAGCCCGCCCGGTCGAGCGCCTTGGAGGCGGCCGAGAGCTGCGTGACGACGTCGGCGCAGTCGGCGCCCGCCTCGAGCATCTTGATCACGCCGCCGACCTGCCCCTGCGCGCGGCGGAGGCGGTTGATGACCGCCGTCATCTCCTCGGGGTCGAGCTGCATGCCGCGTCCTCCCTCGGTGCCGGGTCCGGTGGCCGGGCCGGTGCTCAGTTCGGTGCTCAGTTCGGTGCTCAGTTCGGTGCTCATCGTGTCACGCCCCCGCCCGTGGCCTGCCAGGCCGCAAGTCCTCCGGCCAGGCTCGTCGCCTGACGGCCGGTGGCGCGCAGCTGTGCGGCCCCCGCGCGGGACCGCGTCCCGCTCGCGCACATGACGACGACGGGCACGTCGGCGGGCAGGCGCCGGGCCTCGGTGGCCAGTCGGTCGAGCGGGATGTGCCGGGCGCCCCGGACGTGCCCGGCGCGCCACTCCCGGGACTCGCGCACGTCGACGAGGAGGGCGCCGTCGGCGAGGAGCTCCCGGGCGCGGTCGGGGCGGACGCTGCGGGGCAGTGCCGCCGGGTCGGCGCGGCGCAGCAGGCGGTCGAGCAGGCTCATCGGTATCCCTTCGTTCCCGCCAGCATACCCCAGGGGGTATGGAGGAGACTAGGGTCGCACCGTGGACGAGAACCTGGCGGGTCACCGGCTGCGCGAGGTCGTCGCCCGTGCGCTCGACGAGGATCTCGGCGGCGACCCGGGCCGCGACCTGACCTCGCAGGCGACGGTCCCGGCGGACCTCGTCGGCGAGGCGCACGTCGTCGCCCGGGCCGCGGGCGTCGTCGCGGGTCTCGACGTCGTGCCCGAGGTGCTGCGCCAGGTCGCCGAGCGGTTCACGCTGGCCTCCGCGGAGGTCACCGCCCGCGTGTCCGACGGCGACCGGGTGGCCCCGGGTGACGTGCTCGCCGTCGTGCGCGGCCCCGTGCGGGCGCTCCTCGTCGCCGAGCGCACCCTGCTCAACCTGCTCGGGCACGCGTCGGGGGTCGCGACGCACACCCGGCGGTGGGCGGACGCCCTCGACGGGACCGGCGTGCGCGTCCTCGACACCCGCAAGACCACGCCGGGGCTGCGCGCGCTCGACAAGTACGCGGTCCGCTGCGGGGGCGGGGAGAACAAGCGGATGGGCCTGTACGACGTGGCGATGGTCAAGGACAACCACGTGGTCGCGGCCGGCGGCGTCGCCGAGGCGGTCGCCGCCGTGCGGGCGACCTTCCCGGACGCGCCGATCCAGGTGGAGGCCGACACCCTCGAGCAGGCGATGGCGGCGCTGGATGCCGGCGCCCGCTTCCTGCTGCTGGACAACATGCCGCCGGCGGTGCTGCGGGAGGTCGTGGCGGCCGTGCGCGCGCGCGAGGCGGCGACCGGTCGCGTCGAGCTCGAGGCCACCGGCGGCCTCACGCTCGACACCGTCGCGGACGTCGCGGCGACCGGCGTGGACTACCTCTCCGTCGGGGCCCTCACGCACTCCTCGCCGCAGCTCGACGTCGCGCTGGACCTCGCGCCCGGCCACTAGGATCCCGGGGTGACCAGCAGCAGCGACGGGCCCGTCGGGCCTCCCGTCGAGCCCATCGCCGTGACTCCCGCCGCGCCCCCGGGCGGGCCGGCCGACGAGGCGACCGAGGACGGCGACGACGTCCCCGAGCAGATCCGCGTCCGCCGGGCCAAGCGGGACCGCATGCTGGCGCAGGGCGGCGAGCCCTACCCCGTCGCGGTGCCCGTCACGCACACGGTCGCCCAGGTGCGCGACGCCCACGGCGACCTCGCCGCAGGGGAGGAGACCGACGTCGTCGTCGGTGTGGCAGGGCGCGTGGTCTTCCTGCGCAACACCGGCCGGCTCTGCTTCGCGACGGTGCAGGACGGCGAGGGGCGGCGCCTGCAGGTCATGCTCAGCCAGGCGGTGGTCGGCGAGGAGTCGCTGGACGCCTTCAAGGCCGACGTCGACCTCGGCGACCACCTCTTCGCCCGCGGCCGCGTGGTCAGCTCCCGGCGCGGCGAGCTGAGCGTGTTCGCCGACGAGTGGGCCCTGGCGGCCAAGGCCCTGCGCCCGCTGCCCGTGCTGCACAAGCCGCTGAGCGAGGAGGCGCGGGTCCGGCGGCGGTACGTCGACCTCATCGTGCGGCCGACCGCGCGGGACGCCGTCCGGGTGCGCGCCGCCGTCGTGCGCTCGCTGCGCGAGAACCTCCACCGGCGCGGCTACGTCGAGGTCGAGACGCCGATGCTCCAGACGCAGCCCGGCGGGGCCGCCGCCCGGCCCTTCGTCACGCACATGAACGCGTTCGACATCGAGCTGTACCTGCGCATCGCCCCCGAGCTCTTCCTCAAGCGCGCGGTGGTCGGCGGCGTCGAGCGGGTCTTCGAGATCAACAGGAACTTCCGCAACGAGGGCGCCGACTGGTCGCACTCGCCGGAGTTCGCGATGCTCGAGGCGTACGAGGCCTACGGCGACTACGACACGATGGCGGCGCTCACCCGGGACCTCGTGCAGACGGCGGCGCGCGACGCCCTCGGCACCACGACCGTCACCCTGCCCGACGGCAGCGAGTACGACCTGGGCGGGGAGTGGGAGCAGCTGAGCTTGTACCGGTCGCTGTCCGCGGCGATCGGGGAGGAGGTCACGCCGGGCACCTCGGTCGACCGCCTGATGGCCCTGGTCGAGCAGTTCGACCTCGAGATCGACACGGCCCGGCAGAACCACGGCAAGCTGGTCGAGGAGCTGTGGGAGCACCACGTCGGCCGCACGCTGCACGCGCCGACCTTCGTCCGGGACTTCCCCGTGGAGACCAGCCCGCTCACGCGCGACCACCGCAGCGAGCCCGGAGTCGTGGAGAAGTGGGACCTGTACGTGCGCGGATTCGAGCTCGCCACCGCGTATTCCGAGCTCGTCGATCCCGTTGTGCAACGGGCCAGATTCGAGGAGCAGGCGCGAGCGGCTGCGGCCGGTGACGACGAGGCGATGACCGTGGACGAGGATTTCCTCGCGGCGATGGAGCACGGCATGCCGCCATCCGGGGGAATGGGGATGGGGATCGACCGCCTGCTCATGGCGCTGACCGGCCTCGGCATCCGAGAGACGATCCTGTTCCCGCTGGTCCGGCCGACGCGCTGAGCCGCCGCGCGACCCGAAGCGGTCCGTCCCGCTTCGGGCCGCTTCGCCCGGCACCCGGTGCGGCGCAGCGCCCGCGCCGACGTAGGATCGCGCCATGACGCTGCTCGACGCCGTGGTGGCGCTGGCCCCCTCCGTGGGAGTCGGTCTCGTGTTCTGGTTCGCGATGCGCGCGATCGTGCGGGCCGACCGGCGGGAACGTGCCGCGATCGCCCGGATGGACGCGCAGATCGCGGCCGTCCCGGTCGAGGAAAAGCCGCAGCAATAGCGGATGACGTCTGGACGGGCACGTCGCCGACTGCGGTAATGTGCGGTATCGCGCACGCCGCCGCGTGCATTTCCCGGACGGAAGAAGGCTTTCAATGGCACAGAAGGTGCAGGTCGTCCTCGTCGACGACATCGACGGCGGCACGGCCGACGAGACGGTGTCCTTCTCCCTGGACGGCGTGGCGTACGAGATCGACCTCACGACCGCCAACGCCGGCAAGCTGCGCGACGCGCTCGCCCCGTGGGTCGGGCACGCCCGGCGCGTCGGCGGCCGTACCCGGAC
>JAEWQZ010000213.1 GCA_023460255.1 Actinomycetes bacterium | reverse complement strand
GAGGAGCACGCGCCCGAGGCTGGTCACCAGGTGCCCGGCGAGCTCGCCCGACGCCGTCATCGCCACGGCCGCCGACCAGACCTTCGACGGCGGCGGCAGGACGTAGGCGCTGCGCAGCTCCAGCGCGACCACGCCCCACCACGCGGCGAGCACGACGCCGGCGGCCACGAGGCCGTGCCGGGCCCCGCTCAGGGAACGGCCCAGCGACCTGGCAGAGGAACGGCCGAGCGAACGGGCCGGCGTGGGTGCGGCGCCCGGCGTGGGGGCGGGCTCCGGGGGCAGCGCCCGGCTCGCGGGCTCCAGGGTGGCGGTCATGACCGCCCCGGGAGGGCTATCGAGTCCAGGATCCCGGTCAGGTGCGCGATCGTGATCCCGTAGTTGGTGATCGGCACCCCCTGCGCGCGGGCCTCCTCGATGCGGGACAGGACGTGCCGCCGGTTGAACATGCAGCCGCCGCAGTGGATGACCAGGTCGTAGGAGGCGATGTCGTCCAGCAGCCCCGGCCCGCTGAGCATGTCCACGTGCAGCGTGTCCCCGAACCGCCGGCGCAGCAGGGCGGGGATCTTGACCCGGCCGATGTCCTCCTCCAGCGGCGCGTGCGTGCAGGACTCCGTGATGAGGACCCGCGACGTCGCCGTGAGGGCGTCGATGCCCCGGGCCCCCTCGACGAAGGCGTCGATGTCGCCCTTGTAGCTGGCGAAGAGGACGGAGAACGAGGTCAGCAGGCTCTCCGGCGGCTTCGCGGCGTGCACGACGGGGAACACCTGGGAGTCGGTGATGATCAGCGCCGGCGGGCGGACGAGGGTTGCGAGCGTCGCCTCGAGCTGGTCGGTCGTGCAGCTCATCACCATGCAGTGCTTGTCGAGCAGGTCCCGGATGGTCTGGACCTGCGGCAGGATCAGCCGTCCCTTCGGCGCCTGGATGTCCTGGGGCATGACGAGCAGGACGAGGTCGCCGGGCGCCGCGAGGGAGCCGGTGATGCTCGCCGGCTCGTCGTCGGGCAGCGCGGCGACGATCGCGTCCCGGATCGCCGCGACGTTGTGCCCGGAGAGCGCGCTGACCACGACAGGGTCGAGACGCAGCCGCGCCCGCACCGCTGCCCGGACCGCGTCGGCATCCACCGCGTCGGCCTTGTTGACCACCGCGACCACGGGAACCCCGCGTCGGGCGAGGTCGGCGGCCCACTCCACCTCGACGTCCGGGGCCTGAGTGAGCACGAGCAGCGCGATGTCCGTGCGCTGCGCCGCCTCGCGCGTCCTGGCCACCCGGAGCTCGCCGAGGGGCCCCGTGTCGTCCAGGCCCGGGGTGTCGATGAAGACCACCGGCCCGACCGGGTGCAGCTCCATCGACTTGTGCACGGGGTCGGTGGTCGTGCCCGGGACGTCGGAGACCACGGCGATCGACTGCCCGGTCAGCGCGTTGACCAGGGACGACTTGCCGACGTTCCGCTTGCCGTACAGGCCGATGTGCAGGCGGCTCGCGCGCGGGGTGTCGAGCAGGCTCATCGGACCGCCTCCCGGTGGTCGCCGCGGTCGACGACGAGGTCGTAGCCGATCCGGCCGAGGGACGCCCGGACGGCCGCGGTCGCCTCCGCGACGTCGTCGGCGACCGGCTTGCCGTCGTAGAGCAGGTACCGGCTCCGGGCGGCAGGGGGCGTGAGGTTGAGCATGACGACGTTCGCCCCGGCCAGGACGCCCGCCTCGCGCCCGCCCGCGCGGGCCGTGCCGAGCGCCGTCGTCGCGGGCAGGAGGGCGGCCGGCAGCATGAGCCGGACCAGGCTCAGCAGGAACAGGGTCAGGTCGACCGACCCCGCCGGCCGGTCGCCGAACGGTGTGCGCCGGTGCGGCAGGAAGGGGCCGATCCCGACCATGTGGGGCCGGAGCTCGGCGAGGAGGGCCAGGTCCTGGGCCAGGTGCCGCACGGTCTGGAACGGGGAGCCGACCATGAAGCCCGCGCCCGTCTGGAAGCCGATGTCCTTGAGGTCGGCGAGGCAGGCCAGGCGCGTGGCCAGCGTCTGGCCCGCCGGGTGCAGCAGCCCGTAGTGGCCGGCGTCGGCCGTCTCGTGCCGGAGCAGGTACCTGTCCGCGCCGGCGTCGAAGAAGCGCTGGTAGGCGCGCCGGCTCCGCTCGCCGATGGACAGCGTGACGGCGCAGTCGGGGTGCTCGGCGCGGATCCGCTCGACGATCGCCACGACGTCGTCGTCGCTGTAGCGGGCGTCGTCGCCGCTCTGCAGGACGAAGGTGCGAAAGCCCAGGCGGTGGCCCTGCGCGCAGCACGCGAGGATGTCGTCGGGCGTCAGCCGGTACCGCTCGGCGTCCCAGTTGGACTTGCGGATGCCGCAGTACAGGCAGTCCTGGCGGCAGTGGTTGGAGAACTCGACGAGGCCGCGCACGAAGACCCGGTTGCCGTACTGCTCGTGGGCGACGGCCACGGCACGGCGGCGCGCGTGCTCGCGGTCCGCGGGTGTCGCGGCCGCCAGGAGCGTCTCGAGCTCCTGGCGCGGGAGGCGCCCCTCGGCCGCCAGGCGGTCGACGAGGTCCGCGCAGCGGGTGCGGCCGGCGACCGGCGTCTCAGTCGTGAGGAGGTTCGGCAACTGGTGCTCCTGGCGTGGCGGTCCGGGACATGAGGGACCGCACCTGGACGCCGGGGAGCTTGCCGAGCTTGCCCGTCAGGGCCGAGAGGCGTTCGACGGAGGTGTCGACGACGACGGTGATGATGTTCACCCCGCGCGCCGGGTGGGGAAGTCCGAGCCGCCCGATGATCTCGTCGCCGAACTGCGTGAGCAGGTCATTGACGTCGTCGACGGGGGCGGTCGACCGCTCCACGATGATCGACACCACACCGAGTCTCTTCTCCACCGGAGGCTCCCGTGAATCAGATGTGGTCTGGGTACTCCTCGATGCTCCCAGCGGGTCGGGCGGGGTTCCCCGGACAAATGTCCCGTGGGCCGCCCCGCGGCTGCGGCCGGGAGGGACGGGCGCGGAAATGGGGCCGGGGTGCCGGTCGACGACTGCGAGGATGTCCCGGTGCTGCTGACCCTGACCGTCGCCGACGACGGCGCGAGCGACCTCGGCTTCCTCCTGCACAAGCACCCGGGCCGGGTCCAGGCGTTCGAGCAGTCGTTCGGGGTCGCGCACGTCTTCTACCCCGAGGCGACCGACCGCCGGTGCACCGTCGCGCTCCTGCTCGAGGTCGACCCGGTCGCGCTGGTGCGCGGCAAGGGCCAGCGCGACGCCGGGTTCAGCCTGGCCCAGTACGTCAACGACCGGCCGTACGCGGCGTCGTCGATGCTCGCCGTGGCGCTCGGCCGGGTGTTCCGCACGGCGCTGTCCGGGCGCTGCGACGCGCGGCCGGACCTCGTCGACCGCGAGTGGCCGCTCGCCGTGCACGTCCCCGCGGTGCCCTGCCGTGGCGGGGCGGCCGTGGCCCCGCGGCGCTTGGCGCCGCGCGGGGGGGCGGGGGCGGCCCCCCCC
>JAEWQZ010000212.1 GCA_023460255.1 Actinomycetes bacterium | reverse complement strand
GCCCGACCGCGCCCGTGCACCGGCCAGGCCCAGCCCGGCAGGCAGCACGACCTCGATGCGCTTGCCGCCGACCTCCACGACCACGCGCTCCGTCGGCGGGGCAGCGGCCTCGGAGCCCGCCGCGGCCTCGGCGCCCGCGAGCCCGGGCAGCCGGTCCGCGAACGTCGTCTCGATCCAGCGGGTGTGCACGGCGAACGGCTGCGCCGGGTCGGCCGGGGCGAACTCCGGCTCGGCGAGCACCGCGCGGTGGAAGGGCACGACCGTCGGGATGCCGGCGACGTCCATCTCCGACAGTGCGCGGCGCGCCCGCTCGATCGCCTGCTGCCGCGTCGCGCCCGTCACCACCACCTTGGCGATCATCGAGTCGAAGAGCCCCGAGACCGTGTCGCCCTCGACCACGCCGCTGTCCACGCGCACGCCCGGCCCGGAGGGGAAGCGCAGGCGGGTGATCCGCCCCGGCGCCGGCATGAAGCCCGCCGCGGGGTCCTCCCCGTTGATCCGGAACTCGATCGAGTGCCCCCGCGCGGCGACCTCCGTGTAGCCGAGTGGCTCGCCCGCGGCCACCCGCAGCTGCTCGCGCACCAGGTCGATGCCCGTGACCTCCTCGGTCACCGGGTGCTCCACCTGGAGCCGGGTGTTGACCTCGAGGAACGACACAGTCCCGTCCGCCCCGACGAGGAACTCGCACGTGCCCGCCCCGACGTACCCGGCCTCGCGCAGGATCGCGACCGACGACTCGCGCAGCACCCGCTCCTGCTCCGGCGTGAGGAACGGGGCCGGTGCCTCCTCGACGAGCTTCTGGTGCCGCCGCTGGAGCGAGCAGTCCCGCGTCGACACCACGACGACGGTCCCGTGCGCGTCCGCCAGGCACTGCGTCTCGACGTGCCGCGGAGCGTCGAGGTACCGCTCGACGAAGCACTCGCCGCGGCCGAACGCCGCCGTGGCCTCGCGCACCGCCGACTCGAACTGCGCGTCCACCTCAGTGGCGTCGCGCACGACCTTCAGGCCCCGGCCGCCGCCGCCGAACGCCGCCTTCACCGCGATGGGTAGGCCGTGCTCGGCCACGAACGCGTGCACCTGCCCGACGTCGGCCACCGGGTCGGGCGTGCCCGGCACCAGGGGCGCGCCCACGGCCTGGGCGATGTGCCGGGCGCGGACCTTGTCGCCCAGTGCGTCGATCGCCTCCGGCGGCGGCCCGATCCACACGAGGCCCGCGTCGAGCACCGCACGCGCGAACCCCGCGTTCTCGGCGAGGAAGCCGTAGCCCGGGTGCACGGCGTCGGCGCCGCAGCGCAGCGCGACGTCGACGATCTTCGCCGCGTCGAGGTACGTGTCCGCGGCCCGCTCGCCCCCGAGGGCGTACGCCTCGTCGGCGAGGCGCACGTGCAGCGCCTCACGGTCGGGGTCGGCGTACACCGCGACGGAGGTGATCCGCGCGTCCGCGCACGCTCGTGCGATGCGGACGGCGATCTCCCCGCGGTTGGCGATGAGCACCTTGCTGATGGCGGGCACGGCTCACCGTAACGTCACCGGAGCCGCCGCCCGTGCGCGGCGCCGGTGCGCGGCACAAGACTGTCCGGACCCGCCAACCGGCACCCCACGCGATTGTCGCCGCCGTCAGCGGCGGGGCGCCCACAGGTCGGTGACCCGCACCCCCAGCTCGCCGAGCAGGTCGCGCAGCAGCGGCAGGCTGACGCCGACGACCGTGTGGTAGTCGCCTTCGATGCCCGTCACGAACGGGCCCCCGAGCCCGTCGACGGTGAACGCTCCTGCCACGGCGAGCGGCTCCCCGGTCGCGACGTACGCCTCGATCTCGGCGTCCGACAGGTCCGCGAAGTGCACGACCGTCGACGCGACGGCCCCCACGCCGCGGCCGGTGCGCAGGTCCACCAGCCAGTGCCCCGTGTGCAGCACGCCCGTCGACCCGCGCATCAGCCGCCACCGCGCGACGGCGTCCGCCGCGTCCGCGGGCTTGCCGTACGTCCCGCCGTCGAGCTCGAGCAGGGAGTCGCAGCCCAGGACGACCACGGCCTGCGCCGCGTGCGTGCGACCCAGGTCCGTGGCCACCGCCTCCGCCTTCGCGCGGGCGAGCACGACGACGTCGTCCGCCGCCCCCTCGCGGCCGCGCCGGGCGTGAGCGGCCGCCAGCGCGGCGTCCTCGTCGACCCCGGAGACGACGACGTCGGGCGCGAAGCCCGCCGACGTCAGCGTCGCCAGCCGTGCCGGCGACGCCGACGCGAGAACCAGCCTCACCGCAGGGCGTCCCGCAGGACGTCCAGCCCGACCGAGCCGAGGGCGAGCGCCCGGGCGTGGAAGGCCTTGAGGTCGCCCGCCTCGCCGCGGGCACGGGCCGCGGCGACGTACTCGTCGCGTGCCTGCTCCCACAGGCGCTGCCCGATCTTGTACGCGGGTGCCTGACCGGGCCAGCCGAGGTAGCGGTTGAGCTCGAACCGCAGGAACGACTCCGGCATGTTGACGTTGGCCGTGAAGAACTCCCACGCCTTGTCCGCGTCCCAGGTCCCGCCGCCCCACTCGGCGGGCGCGGGCAGGCCCAGGTGCACGCCGAGGTCGAGGACCACGCGCGCCGCCCGCATCCGCTGACCGTCGAGCATGCCCAGCCGGTCGCCGGGGTCGTCGAGGAAGCCCAGGTCGGCCATGAGGCGCTCGGCGTACAGCGCCCAGCCCTCGCCGTGGCCGCTCACCCAGCAGGCGAGCCGGCGCCACGCGTTGAGGGTCTCGCGCAGGTACACCGCCTGGGCGATCTGGAGGTGATGGCCGGGCACGCCCTCGTGGTACACGGTCGTCTTCTCGCGCCACGTGTTGAACGTCGTCACGTCCGGCGGGACCGACCACCACATGCGGCCGGGCCGGGAGAAGTCGTCCGACGGGCCCGTGTAGTAGATGCCGCCGTTCTGCGTGGGCGCGATGCGGCACTCCAGGCGCAGCACCGGCTCCGGGATGTCGAAGTGCACGCCGTTCAGCGCGGCGATGGCGCCGTCGGAGGTCTCCTGCATCCACGCCCGCAGGGCCTCGGTGCCCTCCAGACGGCGGGCCGGGTCGGCGTCCAGCTTCGCGACGGCGTCCGCGACGCTCGCCCCGGGGCCGGCGACCTCGGCGGCCACGGCCTCCTGCTCGGCGACGACCCGCGCGAGCTCGGCCAGGCCCCACTCGTAGGTCTCCTCGAGGTCCACGCGTGCGCCGAGGAAGTACTGCGACCACAGCGGGTAGCGCTCGCGGCCGGCGGCGTCGGCCTCCGGGGCCTGCGGCGCGAGCTCGTCGCGCAGGAACTCCGCGATCTGCCCGTAGGCGCGGCGTGCGGCGTCGGCGCCGTCGCCGAGCGCCTTGCGGATGGCCTGGCAGGCCGCGGAGTCGTCCAGGGCCGCGTCGACGTCGGCGCCGGTGACGAACGTGGTGAAGAACGAGCCGTCGCCGGCCAGCTCCTCGGCCTGCGTGATGCACTCGCGCACCTGGCGGATCGGGGCGACCCGGCCCCGCGACGCGGCGTGGCGCAGCGACTCCACGACGCCCGCCGCCGCGTCGGGCAGCGCGGCGAGGCGCAGGGCGATGTTCTCCCACTGCTCCGGGGAGGACGTGGGCATGAGGTCGAAGATGTCGCGCAGCTCCTGCACCGGGGAGGCGATGTTGTTGAGCTGGCCGGTCCACTCGTCCGCCTCGTGCAGCGCGACCTCCAGGCCGAGCCGCTCGCGCATCGCCGCGATGGTGACCCGGTCGACGTCGTCGGCGGGGTGCCCCGTGTCGAGCTCGGCGAGGACGTCGCGCGCCGCGGCGGCCTGGGCGTCCCAGCCGGCGGGGGAGAAGTCCGTCATGAGGTGGTCGTAGCCGGCCACGCCCATGGCAGTGGCCGCGAGGGGGTTGAGGCGGCAGAAGGTCTGCACGTACTGGTCCGCGACGGCGTCGACGGCCGAGGGCGCGCGCGTCGGCAGCTCAGGGGTCTGGGTCATGCCCCGACCTTACGACGCGCGGCGGTGCGGACGGCGTCGGCCATCCGGGCGTCGCCGGCGGACTCGAAACCGGCAGCCACCCCGTCGCGGTCGGCGGGAGGCCGGTTCTGGCTGAGCTTCGCCTTCGCCTCCACCCGGGTCACCACGAGCTCGAGCCCGACGACGGCGCGCAGCTGGCCCGCGACGAAGGCCGGCGGGGCGTCGTCGACCGCCCATGGCTCCGACCGCTCGGCCTCGAAGCGCCCGGTCAACGCCCGCACGTGCGCCGCGAGCCAGTCCTCGTCGTCGCGCACGACGAGCCGGCCGTAGACGTGCGCCGTGAGGTAGTTCCACGTCGGCACCACGCGGCCGTGCTCCGCCTTCGTCGGGTACCAGGACGGGGTCACGTAGGCGTCGGGACCATGCAGGATCGCCATCGCCTCGCCGATCGGCGGTCGGCGCCACTGGTCGTTGGTGCGCGCCACGTGGGCCTGGAGGGCGCCGTGCGCACCGACCTCGGGCGCCCAGACGTACGGCAGCCGGGTGGCGATCAGGCCCTCGGCGGTGGCGCTGACGAGGTGGGCGGCGCCGGCGCCCGCGAGGAGCTCGCGGGTGACGTCGTCGTCGGCGGCGAAGTGGGCGGGGGTGTACATCGGGGCATCCTCCGACGAGTCGGGACGGGCCGTCGAGGGGTTTGCGTCGCTGTCCGGAGGAGTCTCCCCGGCGCGCTCAGGCCCGGCTGCTCCAGCGCCACGCGTCGCCGCCGCGGGCGAGCGGGCCGCGCAGCTGCTGCGCGCCGTCGACCCAGCGCCGACGGTCGGC
>JAEWQZ010000211.1 GCA_023460255.1 Actinomycetes bacterium | reverse complement strand
GAACGTGGCCCGCAGCCACGCGAGGCCGGCGAGCGCCGCGGTGCGCCGCCGCAACCGGCGCAGTCGCCGGCCCCCGCGGTGGTCGCGGGGCGAGACGGTCGGCCAGACGGGCGTGGTGGTGGTCGTCTGGGTCACGGGCCCTCCTCGGGCAGCGGTCCGGTCGGTGCGTCGGCGGGGGCGTCGGTGGGCACGTCGGTGGGCACGTCGGTGGGCACGGCGCGCACGGCGGCCAGCAGGCTCTCGACGGCGGCCCGCGCCCGCTCCTCGGCGCGCGGGTCCCCCAGCAGGCGGTGCTGGTGGTAGAAGCCGAGCATCACGGCGTGCAGGTCGACGGCGAAGCGCTCGGGGTCGGCGTCGGGCCGGAAGTGGCCCTCGCGGATGCCGCCGGCGACGATCCGCGCGATGGTCCGGCCGAGCTCGAGGTGCTGGTCGCGGAGGCGGTCGCGCACGGGCCCGGGCTGCTCGTCGAGCTCGGTGCTCGACTTGACGAAGAGGCACCCCCCGGGGCGCCGGTGCAGCCCGCAGCTGATCCAGCCGTCGAGGAGCGCGAGGACGCGCGGCTCCCCGCGCGGGACGCTCAGCGCCGGGATGACGACCTCGACGGCGAACTCGCGCGCGGCGGCCTCGAGGACGGCGAGCTGGAGCGCCTCCTTGGAGCCGAAGTGCGCGAACATGCCGCTCTTCGACATGCCGACCTCGGTGGCGAGGGCGCCGATGCTCAGCCCACCGAGGCCCGTGCGGCACGCGAGCGCGACCCCCGCCGCGAGGATCGCCTCGCGCGTCCGGCCACCCTTGGTGCCGGCCCCGGGCAGCACGTCCTGCCCCGGTGCGAGGCCGAGGAGGACGCGGACGTCGTCGGCCGTCGCGGCGGTGGTCTCGTCAGGCACCCGGCGAAAATAGCACGATCGTTCGTGCGGAGGAAGGTGAGGGGACACGTCGCCGAACCGCCCCCTGCGCCGCCCCCGGCGTCCGTAGGCTCGCGTCCGTGCCCACGCCCCCGACGCCCGCACCCGGGCCCGCGCCCACCGTCGAGGCCACGACCGGACCGGCGCGGCCGTCGGAGCCGACGCCACGGCGCGGGCGGCGGCTGATGACCTGGGCGGTCGCCGTCTCGGCGGCGCTGGTGCTGGCGCCGTTCGCGTGGGTCCAGGCCGTGGGCCAGACGGCCGTGGTGGCCGACCCCGACGACCTGCCGTCCCGCGACGTCGCGCTCGTCCTCGGCGCCGGCCTGCGACCGGACGGCTCGCCGTCGACATACCTGCGGCGGCGCCTGGACGCGGCGGCCGAGCTGTACGCCGCCGGCACCGTCACACGCATCCTCGTCTCCGGGGACGGTGCGAGCCCCGCGTACGACGAGCCCGGCGCGATGCGGGACTGGCTCCTCGACCGCGGCGTCCCCGCGGAGGACGTCGTGCTGGACCCCGGGGGCCTGGACACGCACGCCTCGTGCGCCCGGGCCGCCGACGCCGGCATCACGGACGCGGTCGTCGTCACGCAGGACTACCACCTGCGCCGGGCGCTCTTCTCGTGCCGGGCGGCGGGCCTGGACGTCGTCGGCATCGGCGTCTCGGCCACGAGCGTGCAGCCGGTCCAGGCGATCGGCTGGCGCCTGCGCGAGGTCCCCGCGGCGCTCAAGGCGGCCTGGGAGGCCGTGACCGGCTGACGGCCGTTCACCCGTCCGGGTTGTCCTCGGCCCGGCGGGCTCGCCCCGGGGCCGGTCCTGCCGATGAGAGGGCATGGCGTCCGGCCCGACCCAGAACTACGACGACCCGACGTTGGTCGCCTGGCGGCCGCACCCTGCCCTCGCGCGCGTGGTGCGCGTCTGCCTCGCGCTGCTGCCCGTCACCGTGGCGCTGGTGGTCGGCATCCTGGCGGTGCGCCTCGTCCCGCCGTCGCGGGTCGGCCTGCACCCGGTGCTCTGGCTGGTGCTCGAGGTCGCCCTCACGGCCCTGCTCCTCGTCGGCGTCGGGCGCCTGACCCGCCGGCTGCTCCCGCTGGCCACGCTCCTGCGGCTGACGCTCGTCCTGCCCGACCGCGTGCCGAGCAGGCGCGCCGCCCTCAAGCGCGCGGCACCGCCGGAGGTGCTGCACGCGCGGGTCGAGCGGGCCGGGGCCGACGACGCGGACGGCGACGCCGCCGTCCTGCTCGAGCTCGTCAGCGCGCTCGCCCGCCACGACCGCGCGACGTTCCGCCATTCCGAACGCGTCCGCGGGTACGCGACGCTCATCGGCCGGGAGCTCGGCGTCGGCGCGGCGGACACGGCCCGGCTGGGCTGGGCCGCGCTGCTGCACGACGTCGGCAAGGTCACCGTGCCCACCGAGGTGCTGAACAAGACGGCGCGGCTCGACGCCGACGAGTGGGCGACGGTCACGGGGCACGCCGCCGCGGGCGGCTCGCTCGCGGCGCCGCTGTCCCGTTGGCTCGGCCCGTGGGCCGGAGCGATCGACGAGCACCACGAGCGCTGGGACGGCGGCGGGTATCCGCGGGGCCTGGCCGGCGAGCAGATCAGCCTCGGCGCGCGGATCGTCGCCGTCGCCGACGCGTTCGACGTCATCACCTCCACACGGGCCTACAAGACGGCCCTGCCGCCCGACGCCGCGCGGGCCGAGCTCGCCAGGTGCGCGGGCGCACAGTTCGACCCGGCGGTGGTCCGCGCGTTCCTCGCCGTCGGCCTCGGCGAGCTGCGCCGGGTCGCGGGGCCGCTCGCGCTGCTC
>JAEWQZ010000210.1 GCA_023460255.1 Actinomycetes bacterium | reverse complement strand
GGGCGCGGGTGACCGGCGGCGTCGTCGGGTGCGGCACCCTGCGGGGGGCTGCCGGCAGCACCCTGCGCGGCGGCCCCGTCCGGGGACGTGCCCGCCGCGTCGTCCCGGTGGCGCACGCCGCGGACCTTGCGCGTCATGGACAGGAACAGCGGGATGCAGGCCAGGACGAGGCCGAACGTGACGAGGAAGCCGACGATGCCGGGGCCGCTCCCGGGCACGGGCTCCGGCGCGGGGGCCGGGGTCGCCGCCCCGAGGGCGGCGAGCACGGGCAGGACGCGGGCGAGGGGGGTCATCTGTCGTCCTCGGGGTGGATACCTGCGAAGAGGTCGTCCTCGGGCTCGGGCACCGGGACGTGGGAGTGGGCGAGCTCGAACTCCTCCACCGGCCAGACCCGCGCCTCCAGGTCGCGGGGGACGGAGAAGAAGAAGCCGTCGGGATCGATCTGCGTGGCGTGCGCGCGCAGGGCGGCGTCCCGGGCGGGGAACCAGTCGGCGACCGTCACGCGCGTGGTGACGACGCGCTCGGGCACCTCGCGCAGCTCGCGCGACTCGATCCAGTCGCCGTACGGCGACTCCAGCCCCTCCGCCACGAGGGCCTCGTGCACGGTGCGGATCTTCCGCAGCGAGAAGTCGTGGTTGTAGTAGAGCTTGCGCGGCTCCCACGGCGCACCGCGCCCGCGGTAGCGCTCGGCGTCGCCCGCGGCGTGGTACGCCTCGGTGGCGACCTTGTGGCACATGACGTGGTCCGGGTGCGGGTACCCGCCGGTGGGGTCGTAGGTCGTCATGACGTGCGGCCGGAACCGGCGGACGACCTCCACGAGGGGCGCCGCGGCCTCCTCCAGGGGGACGAGCGCGAAGCAGCCGTCCGGCAGGGGCGGCAGCGGGTCGCCCTCCGGCAGCCCGGAGTCCACGAACCCGAGCCAGTGCTGGCGCACCCCGAGCGCGCGCGCGGCCGCGGCCATCTCCTCGCGCCGGACGCGCGCCATCTCCTCCGGGGACGTGGGCGGGGTCGGGTAGCCGGGGTTGAGCACGCTGCCCCGCTCCCCGCCGGTGCAGGTCACCACGAGCACCTCGACGCCCTCCGCCGCGTAGCGCGCCGTGGTGGCGGCACCCTTGCTCGACTCGTCGTCGGGGTGCGCGTGCACCGCCATCAGCCGCAGGCCGTGTCGATCGCTCACCTGTCTCCTCCCGGCGGGCGGGCGTCCGGTCCGCCCGGCGCCCACCCCCATCGTGCCCGATGCCCGCCGGTGCGCGGGATGCGGCAGGATCGGACTGTCACCCCGCCCACCCAGCTGTCGGTCCACCGCCATCGTCCCGTCGGAGCGCCGAGTGTCGCCAGGCCCCAGCACCGCCGAACCCGCGCCCCTGCGCCCACCGCCCGGGCGGTACGGCCCCCAGCGCGCGCCGCGCACGGGCCTGGTCAGGGCGCTCGCCGTCGCCGGGATCCTGGCCGGGCTCGGGCTCACCGCGTGGCTCGGGCTGCGCGTGGGCCAGGTGCCCGTCGAGTGGCGGGACGTCGCTTTCCGGATCGAGGGCGACGAGCTCGTCGAGGTGACGTTCGACGTCATCCGCACCGACCCGGCGCGACCCGCCGCGTGCCGGGTGGACGCCCTCAACGAGGCCCACGCGCAGGTCGGGGTGGTCACGGTCGACGTGCCGCCCGGGGACCACCACCAGGTCCGCCTCACCACGCAGGTGCGCACCTCCGAGCGGGCCGTCACCGGCACCGTCACCAGCTGCCGCGTCACCGACTGAGCCGTCCGGCGCCGGAGTCGACCGACCGCGCCGGGCACTCTGAACAGCGTCTTTGGTAGCATTGTCGTTTCGCACGCCGGGCTGGCCGGCCGGGATCGACCGGGCCAGGACGACGCGACCGACGCGAACCGCCGCGCACGACGCGGCGACCCGGCACTACCCCCGCTGCACCGCCGACTGCCCGCAGGCCGAGAGGAGAGACCCGTGGCCGAGACGACCGCCGCCACCTGGCTGACCCAGGAGGCCTACGACCGGCTCCGGGCCGAGCTCGACCACCTCACGACGGTCGGCCGGTCCGAGATCGCGGACCGCATCGAGGCGGCGCGCTCCGAGGGCGACCTCAAGGAGAACGGCGGCTACCACGCGGCCCGCGAGGAGCAGGCGAAGATGGAGGCGCGGATCCGCCAGCTCGAGGAGCTGCTGCGCGCCGCGGTGGTCGGCGAGGCCCCGCCGGACGACGGCGTGGTGGAGCCCGGCATGGTCGTGACGGCTACTGTCGCCGGCGACCGGATGAGGTTCCTCGTCGGCACCCGTGAGGTCGCCGAGGGCACCGACCTGGACGTCTACAGCGTGCAGTCGCCGCTCGGCAACGCCATCCTCGGCCGCTCCGCGGGCGACACGACGTCGTACACGGCGCCGAACGGCAAGGAGATCACCGTCGTCATCCACGAGGCGAAGCCCTTCCAGCACTGAGCCGGAGGCCCGGCTGAGCCGGAGTCCCGCCCGGCCCGCCGCGGAACGGGTCGCGCCCGGTCGTGGGCCTCAGGCCTCGCGGACGCGGTAGCCCGCGGCGTGCAGGCGGTCGACGACCTCGCTGCAGTGCGCGGGCCCGCGCGTCTCCACCTGGACCTCGACCTCCACCTCGTCGACGGCGAGGTCGACCGCGGTCCTGACGTGGGACAGGTGCATGACGTTGCCGCCGCTGGCGGCGAGCACGGCGAGCAGGCCGGCGAGCGCGCCGGGGCGGTCGGCCACGCGCACGTGCATCTGCAGGTAGCGGCCGGCGGACGCGAGCCCGTGCCGCACCACCCGCAGGAGCAGGAGCGGGTCGATGTTGCCGCCCGAGAGCACGACGACGGCGGGCGTCGCCACCGGTAGCCCGGCCAGCAGCGCCGCCACGCCCGCGGCCCCGGCCGGCTCCACGAGGAGCTTGGAGCGCTCCGCGACGTGCAGCAGCGCGCGGGACAGGTCCTCCTCGGAGACGGTCTCCACCGGGCAGTGCCGGTCGGCCAGCACGGCGAACGGCACCTCGCCCGGGCAGCCGACGGCGATGCCGTCGGCCATCGTCGACATCCCGCCCAGCGGCACGGGGTGCCCGGCGGTCAGGGACGCCGGCCACGCGGCTGCGCCCGCGGCCTGCACGCCGACGACGGCGACGTCGGTGTCCGCGACGGCCGCAGCGATGCCCGCCGCGAGCCCACCGCCACCCACGGGGACGACGATCGTGCGCACGTCGGGCACCTGCTCGAGGATCTCCAGGGCGACCGACCCCTGGCCGGCGACGACGTCCGGGTGGTCGAACGGGTGGATGAGGACCGCGCCGGTCTCGTGCGCGTGGGCGCGCGCCGCGACCAGCGCCTCGTCGAGGGTGGTCCCGGCGAACTCGACCTGGGCGCCGTAGCCGGTCGTGGCGGCGATCTTCGGCAGCGCCGCGCCCTCCGGCATGAAGACCGTCGCACGCACGTCCAGGAGCCGCGCCGCGAGGGCGACCCCCTGGGCGTGGTTGCCCGCGCTCGCCGCGACGACCCCGCGGGCCCTCTCCCCGGCCGTGAGCCCGGACATCCGCACGTACGCCCCGCGGATCTTGAACGAGCCGGCGCGCTGGAGGTTCTCGCACTTGAGGACCACCCGCCCCCCGGCTCGCTCGGTGAGCGCCGTCGAGTCGAGGACGGGGGTGCGGTGCACCACTCCCGCGAGGAGGGCGGCCGCGCGGACGACGTCGGCGGGGCCGACCGTCACGTCGCCTCCTCCTCGCCCACCACCGGCGGCACCTGCGCCCGGGTGCGGCTCACGCGAGGGCCTGACCGAGGTCGGCGACGAGGTCGGCGACGTCCTCGAGCCCGACGGAGAGCCGGACCAGGTCGTCGGGCACCTCCAGGGCGGACCCGGCGACCGACGCGTGCGTCATCCGCGCCGGGTGCTCGATGAGCGACTCGACGCCGCCGAGGGACTCCGCGAGCGTGAACACCCGCGTGCGCGCGCAGCACTCGAGCGCGGCCTCCGCGCTCACCGCGCGGAAGGCGACCATGCCGCCGAACCCGCTCATCTGGCGCGCGGCCACCTCGTGCCCGGGGTGGTCGGGCAGCCCGGGGTACAGCACCTCGCGCACCGCCGAGTGGTCGGCGAGGAACCGCGCGACGGCCGCGGCGTTCGCGCAGTGCCGATCCATGCGCACCGCGAGGGTCTTCAGCCCGCGCAGGGTGAGCCACGCGTCGAAGGGCCCCGCCACCGCGCCGGCGGCGTTCTGCACGAAGGCCAGCGCGTCGGCGAGCGCCGTGGTGCCGGTGGGCCCCTCGACGCCCACCGGGAGCTGCGCGCCGTCGGCCACCACCAGGGCGCCGCCGACGACGTCGCTGTGCCCGCCGATGTACTTCGTCGTCGAGTGCACGACGACGTCCGCTCCGAGCTCGAGCGGCCGCTGGAGGTACGGCGTCGCGAACGTGTTGTCGACGGCCAGCACCGCACCGGCGGCCCGCGCCACCGCCGAGATCGCGGCGACGTCGCTGACGGACAGCAGCGGGTTGGTCGGGGTCTCGACCCAGACGAGCCGCGTGCGCCCGGGCTGGACCGCCTCGGCGACCGCGTCGAGATCCGTCTGGTCGACGACCGTGTGCTCGATCCCCCACGACCCGAGCACGCGCGCGACGAGGCGGTAGGTGCCGCCGTAGGCATCGTCGGGGAGCACCATGTGGTCTCCGGGGCGCAGGGTGGCACGCAGCACCGCGTCCTCGGCGGCCAGCCCGGAGGAGAAGGCGAGCCCGCGGGCGCCGCCCTCGACGGCTGCGAGCGCCTCCTCGAGCGCCGCGCGCGTCGGGTTGCCCGAGCGCGAGTACTCGTACCCGCCGCGGAGTCCGCCGACGCCGTCCTGCTTGTACGTCGAGACCTGGTGGATCGGCGGGACGACCGCACCCGTCAGGGGGTCGGGGTCCTGGCCGGCGTGGATGGCACGCGTGGCGAAGCCCGTCGTGCGCCAGTCGTGGGAGGTGTCGGTCACGGGGTCAGGCTAGTTGCTGCGCCGGCCCGCGGGTCGAGGGCAGGCGAGGGCGGCCGGGGCGGGCGAGGGAACACCCCGCACCGGCGCGGGCGTTGTCACCGACGTGCTGCGCAACCAGATGGTCACCCCGGACCGAGCCCTGGCCGGCCGGGCGTCGTCGCCCTTCGTCGTGCCCGCGACCCACGCCGTCCTGGGCACCCCCCTCGCCGGCCCCTGGCCGGACGGCACCGCCGTCCTGCACCTCGCGCTGGGCTGCTTCTGGGGCGCCGAGAAGGAGCTCTGGCAGACCCCCGGCGTCATCACCACGGCCGCGGGCTACCAGGGCGGGTACACGGCCTTCCCGACGTACGACGAGGTGTGCACGGGCCTGACCGGCCACGCGGAGACCGTACTCGTGGCGTACGACCCGCAGGTGCTCCCGCACGCCGAGCTGCTGGCGAGGTTCTGGATGCTGCACGACCCCACGCAGGGCTTCCGGCAGGGCAACGACGTCGGCACGCAGTACCGCTCGGCGGTCTACTTCACGACCCCGGAGCAGGAGGCCGCCGCGCACGCGACGCGCGACCTGTACGCCGCCGAGCTCGCGCGCAACGGCTACGGCGCGGTGACCACCGAGATCCGGCCCGCCGGCGGGGAGCCGGGCCCGGGCGCCGCCGGCCCGTTCTACTACGCCGAGGACTACCACCAGCAGTACCTGCACAAGGTGCCGCACGGCTACTGCCCCGTGCACTCCACCGGCGTCGCCTGCCCGCTCCCGACGACGTAGCCGGCGCCCGGGCACCGGACGCCAGAGGCGCTCGACGCCGTCGTGAGGATGAGGAGGTCATCCTCACGACGTACCCGTGCGACGGGCGAAGATCGGCCGCACGGGCGTCCCGACCCTCCCCCGCCCCGACCTAGCGTCGAAGGCGTCGAAGGAGGAGACGATGATCGAGGCCACCGGCCTGACCAAGAGGTACGGGCACACCACCGCCCTGGACCACGTGACGTTCACCGTGGAGCCCGGGCGCGTCACGGGGTTCCTGGGCCCCAACGGCGCAGGCAAGTCCACCACCATGCGGCTCGTCGTCGGTCTGGACCGGCCGACCGCCGGCACCGTCACCGTCAACGGGAAGCCGTACAGGCGCCACGCGGCCCCGCTGCACGAGGTCGGCGTCCTGCTGGACGCGAAGGCCGTGCACAGCGGGCGGTCGGCCCGCGCCCACCTGCTCGCCCTGGCGGCGACCCACGGCATCGGACGCCGCCGCGTGGAGGAGGTGATCGAGCTCACCGGCCTCGGCCCTGTGGCGGGCCGGCGCGTGGGCGGCTTCTCGCTCGGCATGGGCCAGCGGCTCGGCGTCGCCGCCGCCCTGCTCGGCGACCCGCAGACCCTGATCCTCGACGAGCCCGTCAACGGCCTCGACCCCGAGGGCGTCCTGTGGATCAGGAACCTCGTGCGCTACCTCGCAGGCCAGGGCCGCACGGTGTTCCTGTCGTCGCACCTGATGAGCGAGATGGCGCAGGCCGCGGACCACATCATCGTGCTCGGCCGGGGGCGGGTCATCGCCGACGCTCCCGTCGACGAGATCGTCCGCCGTGCCGCCGGGTCGACCGTCCGCGTGCGCACGCCCGACGCCACCGCCCTCGTCGAGGCGCTCCGCGCGCCCGACGTGCAGGTCGCCTCGGTGGACGTGGGCCTCCTGGAGGTCACGGGCACGACGGCACCCGCCATCGGGGAGGCCGCGGCCCGTTCCGGCGTCGTCCTGCACGAGCTGACCCCCCTGGTCGGCTCGCTCGAGGACGCCTACATGCAGCTGACCGCCGACGACGTCGAGTACCACTCGGGGGCGCTGCCCGCCGACCGCGCCCTCGCGGGCGTCGGCGCGGGCCGGCCCACCGACGCCACCCACGCGACCACCACGGAAGGACTCGTCCGATGACCACCCTCGCCGCGACCTCGACGGTCGCCCTGCCCGCTCCCGCCGGCACGAGAGGCCGCGTGACCTTCGCCGGCGTGCTCCGCTCGGAGTGGATCAAGATCCGCAGCCTGCGCTCGACCGTGTGGTCCCTGTCGATCGCCGTCGTGCTCATGGTGGGCGTCACCGCCCTCGTCGCGTGGTCGTTCGAGGGCGAGCCGGGCAACGTCGCCGACCTCGTGACCCCCGGCGGGTACTTCGCCCAGCTGACCCTCGCCGTGCTCGGCGTCCTCGTCATCACCGGCGAGTACTCCACCGGGATGATCCGCTCGACCCTCACAGCCGTCCCGCGGCGCACGCCGGCGCTCGTCGCCAAGGCACTGGTCCTCGGCGTCGTCGCCCTCGTCACGGGCGTGGTCGGCGTCGGCCTGAGCGTGCTGGCCGCCATGCCCTGGTACGACCGGCTCGGCATCACCCTGGACCTCGGGGACCCGCAGACCCTGCGGATGCTCGTCGGGATGCCCCTGTACCTGACCGGGATCGCCCTGCTCGGGTTCGCCGCCGGTGCGCTGCTGCGCAGCTCGGCGGGCGCGCTCGCCGTCGTCCTCGGCACGCTGCTGGTCATCGAGCAGGTCGTCGGGGCGATCCCGCTGACGGTCTTCAAGACGATCGCGCCGGTGCTGCCCGGCTCGGCAGGCAGCCGGCTGCTGATGACCGACGAGACGATCGCGACGATGAACCTGACCATGGAGGGCCCGGACCTGTCGGCGTGGCAGGGCTACGGCGTGATGCTGGGCTGGGTGGCCGTGCTCCTGGTGCTCGCCGCCGCGCTCCTGCGTAGGAGGGACGCCTGAGCTCGACGGCGGACGTGGGCGCCGGGTCGGTCCGGGAGGGGGACCACCCGGCGCCCCACGCGTCAGGCCGGGCGGGCGCCCGGCGCGAGGGCGAGACCGGCGAGCCGGTCCAGGCTCAGCTCCCAGCCCTCGCGGTGCCCCTGGGCGTCGTCGGCGTCCGCCAGGCCGGCGTGCCTCAGGACGAGCCGCGTGCCGCCGTCGGACGCGGGGGTCAGCTCGACCCGCACGCTGCTCGCCGGGGCGTCGGAGGTGACCCAGCGCCACGTGAACGCCACGAGGCGTCCGGGGACGAGGTCCGTGTACTCGCCCTCGGCGACGTACGCCCCCTCGCCCATGTCCACCCGGTACCGTCCGCCGACCACGGCGTCGGCCGTGACCGCCAGCGGCAGTGCGGGGTTGGGGCAGTACCAGCGGCCCAGGATCGCCGGCTCGGTCCAGGCGGCGTAGACCCGCTCGGGCGGGGCCGCCAGCGTCCGCTCGACGCGGACCTCGGGTGCCGTCATGACTCCTCCTCCAGGACGCGCTCGAGCCTGTCGAGCGTGGCGTTCCAGTACGCGGTCGTCGCGCCGACCCAGGCGGCGAGGTCGTCCAGCGGGCCGGCGGCCAGCGAGCAGACGACCGTGCGCCCGACCTTGCGGCGGTGCACCAGGCCGGCGTCCACCAGCACCGTGAGGTGCTTGCTGAACGCCGGCAGGGACATCGGATGGCCCTCGGCGAGCGCCCCGACCGTGGCGTCCCCCGCCGCGAGGCGCTCCACGACCGACCGACGGGTCGGGTCGGCGAGCGCGGCGAGCACGGGTCCCAGGGTCACGAGAACAGTTAACCATCTGGTTAACCATCGGGTCCACCGTCATGCCGGATGAGAGGCTGGCGCCCGTGAGCGCTGGTGCCGCGGGTCCCGACGCGCGGGAGACGTCGGCCGCGCCGTTCGACGAGCTGAGCGCGCGGCGCCTCGGGCCCGTGCGGCGGTACTTCGTGCGGCACCGCGTGGCCATGGACGTCGTGGTCATGTCGGTGTACATGCTCACCGCCCTCCTCGGGCTCCTCGTCGACGCGCGGGTGGACCCGTACACACCGCAGTCCCGGGCCGGGTTCGTCGCCGTCGTGGCCGCCACTGCTGCCGTGCTGTTCTGGCGGCGGCGCGCCCCCGTGCCGGTCACGGCCGGCACCGTCGTGCTGTTCGGGGCGGCCGTGTGGCTCACCGGCACGACCGTCGGGGTGGAGATCGCCGTCGCCTTCGGCGTCTACGCGGTCGCGGCGGCCCGGCCGACCTGGCTCGCGTGGACGGTGCTCGGCGGGGCGGTCGCCGGCCAGGCGGCGGTCGTGTGGCTCGAGGTGCTCACCGCCCCGTTCGCCGAGCGCGACTCCGTGGTGAGCGGGGACGGACGGCTGCCGAACATCGTCGGGATCGTCGTCACCGGGATGCTCGCCCTGGCCATCGGCATCAGCGTGCGCAACCGGCGCCTGCACGTCGCCGACCTCGTCGAGCGCACGAACGCCCTCGCCCGGGACCGCGACCAGCAGGCGCAGCTGGCCCGCGCCGCCGAGCGGTCGCGGATCGCGCGCGAGATGCACGACGTCGTCGCCCACAGCCTGTCGGTGATGATCGCCCTGGCCGACGGCGCGGGCGTCGCCCTCGAACGCGCCCCCGAGCGGGCACGCGAGGCGCTGGACGAGCTCTCCGGCACGGGTCGGACGGCGCTGGCCGACATGCGGCGGGTCCTCGGAGTGCTCGACGAGGACGCCGCCGAGGCCGCCCCGCTCGACCCCCAGCCGGGCTCCCCGGACCTGACCGAGCTGGTCGAGCGCTTCCGCACCGCGGGCCTGCCCGTGCGCGCGGTGCTCGACGGGCCGCTGCCGGACGACGCGAACCTCCAGCTCGCCGTCTACCGCATCGCGCAGGAGGCCCTGACCAACAC
>JAEWQZ010000209.1 GCA_023460255.1 Actinomycetes bacterium | reverse complement strand
GGGCTCCGGGATCTGCTCGGCCGTCAGGCGCTTGCGGAACACCCAGTACGTCCACCCCTGGTAGAGCAGGACGAGCGGCGTGAGGAAGCCGGCGACCCAGGTCATGATCGTCAGGGTGTAGTCCGTCGAGGAGGCGTTGTCGACGGTGAGCGAGTTCGCCGGGTCGAGCGCCGGCATGACGTCCGGGTAGAGCGAGCCGAAGATCAGCACGACGGCCGCCACGATCGCCACGGCGGAGGCGACGAACGCCCAGCCCTCGCGCCGCAGCCGCGTCGCCGCGACGAGGGCCAGGAGCGCCGCCGCGGCGACCGCCGTCGCGGCCCAGGTCCATGGCACGGAGTAGGCGAGCTGCGTCCACACGGCGAAGGCGCCCGCCACGACGAGCGTCGCGACGGCGGAGCGCGTGGCGAGCGCGGCCGCACGGTGCCGGATCTCGCCGTCGGTCTTCAGCGCGAGGAACACGGCGCCGTGGGTGAGGAAGATGAGGGCTGTCGTCGCGCCGCCGAGGAGGGCGAACGGGTTGAGCAGGTCGGCGAACGAGCCCACGTAGCTGTGGTCGGCGTCGAGGGCGACCCCCCGCACGAGGTTGCCGAACGCCACGCCCCACAGGACCGCGGGCACCCAGGAGCCGACGACGAGCGCCGCGTCGATCCGGCGGCGCCACACGTCGCTGTCGATCTTGCCGCGCCACTCGAACGCGACGACCCGCAGGATCAGGGCGAGCAGGATGAGGAGCAGCGCCAGGTAGAACCCGGAGAACATCGAGGCGTACCACTCGGGGAAGGCGGCGAAGGTCGCGCCGCCGGCGGTGAGCAGCCACACCTCGTTGCCGTCCCACACCGGGCCGATGGTGTTGATCATCACCCGGCGGTCCTTCTCACGGCGGCCGAGGACCGGCAGCAGCATCCCGACGCCGAAGTCGAAGCCCTCGAGCACGAGGTACCCGGTCCAGAGGACGGCGACGAGGACGAACCAGACGTCCGACAGCTCCACGGTCGACCCCTCTCAGTACGCGAACGACAGCGGCTGGTCGCCCTCGGCACCGGCGGCGGCGCGCGCCTCCGGGCTGGGGTCGATCTCGGACTCGGCGACGCCGTGCGTGGCGTACCGGTGCATGAGCCGGAACCACACGACGGCGAGCACGCCGTACAGCAGGGTGAACGCGACGAGGGAGGTCAGGACCGTCCCGCCGCTGACCGACGTCGACACTCCCCGTGCGGTGAGCATCCACACCGCGTCGACGCCGCTCGGGTTGGGGTTGGGCGCGACGACCCACGGCTGGCGGCCCATCTCCGTGAAGATCCAGCCGAAGGAGGCGGCCAGGAACGGCGTCGGGATCGCGAGGACGCCCAGGCGGGCGAACCAGGCCTTGTCGATGACGCGGCCCCTGCGCATGAACCACAGCACCGCGGCGGCCAGCGCGGCGGAGCCGACCCCGAGCCCGATCATGAGCCGGAAGCTCCAGTAGGTGACGAACAGGTTCGGCCGGTAGTCGACGCCCTCGCCGTACAGCTCCTCCGAGCGGCCCTGGAGCTCTTCGACGCCCGGGACGTACGCGTCGAAGCTCCCGGAGGCGAGGAACGACGTCAGGCCCGGGATCGCGATGATCGTGGTCGTGTCACCGCACTCGTTGGACGACAGGTCGCCGATGGTCAGGACGGAGAACGACGCGCCGTTCTCGCCGACGCACAGTGCCTCCGCCGACGACATCTTCATGGGCTGCTGGTCGTACATGAGCTTGGCCTGCCAGTCGCCGCTGAGCGCGACGGCGACGCCCGAGACGAGCATGACGACGGTGCCGAGCACGACGGCCGGTCGGTAGACCGCGCGCGCCGTCGACTCGTCGCCGCGGCGCAGCGAGCGGACCATCCACCAGGCGGCGATCCCGGCCACGAAGGTGCCGGCGGTGAGGAACGCGGCGGAGATGGTGTGCGGGAATGCCGCGAGGAGCGTGCTGTTGGTCAGGACGGCGCCGATGTCGACCATCTCGGCGCGGCCGGTCTCCTCGTCGAAAACCGTGCCCACGGGGTGCTGCATCCACGAGTTGGCGGCGAGGATGAAGTAGGCGGACAGGTTGGAGGCGATCGCGACCGCCCAGATGCAGGCCAGGTGGATCTTCTTCGGCAGGCGGTCCCAGCCGAAGATCCACAGCCCGAGGAACGTGGACTCGACGAAGAAGGCCGCGAGGGCCTCCATCGCGAGCGGGGCGCCGAAGACGTCACCGACGAACCGCGAGTACTCGCTCCAGTTCATGCCGAACTGGAACTCCTGCACGATGCCCGTCGCGACGCCGATCGCGAAGTTGATGAGCAGGAGCTTGCCGAAGAACTTGGTCAGCCGGAGCCATCGCTCGTCCCCGGTGCGCACCCAGAACGTCTGCATGAGGGCGACCAGGGGCGCGAGGCCGATGGTCAGGGGGACGAAGATGAAGTGGTAGACGGTCGTGATCCCGAACTGCCAGCGGGCGAGGTCGAGCGCGTCCATCGTGTCCTCCGGGACCACTGTCGGGAGCCTGCCGCGAAGCGCCGGGACGTCCTGCCGGCTGAGCGTCACGCTAGGTAGAAGGGCCCAGGCCCCACTGGGACGAAGGTCCCCGTTTCTGACACAGTGTCACCTCGATTCCGACACGCGTGGACGTCGGTCGGCCCGCCAGGCGCCCCTGTGCGATACTGACGCCGGCAGAGGGGGTCGCCACACCGGCCCGCTCGCCACAGACGTTCCAGGCCGTGGTCCGCGACCGCCTGGCGCCGCCGTTGAAACTCTCCGGCGGGCGCCGGCAGCGCCCACCCGACCGACGACACCGACGACTTCCGTCGCCACGCGAGGCGCGAGCGACGACCGAACAGCCCGCGAGCCGGCGAGTGTGGACGGCCGTAGGCCTGGAGCACTCGTGACAGACGAGATCCGCACCGGTGGCGAGACCACCGGGGCTGTCGAGCAGTCAGGCACCCCCGAGACGCCGGCCCCGCGCCGTCGTCGCCGCGCCGCGGCACCAGCGGGACCGCCCGGCACCGCACCGTCATCGGTCGAGGCGCCCACCGAGCCGCCCACCGCCGAGCCGCCCACGACTGAGCCGGCTCCCCGCCGGTCGCGCACCCGGTCCGACGGCGCGTCGACCAAGGACGCCGCGTCGACCAAGGAGACCGCGTCGACCAAGAGGTCCGGGTCCGCCAAGGGCAGGACGTCGGGCAAGGGCTCCGCACGGAAGCCTGCGGACACGCCGGCCGGGTCTCCGGACGCGCCGGCGGCGACGACCGAGGCCCCTGCGTCCGACGCACCCGCGGCCCCCGCACGCCGGAGCCGCACCCGCACGGCCAAGGCCGCTGCCGAGGTCACGCCCGACGCCACGC
>JAEWQZ010000208.1 GCA_023460255.1 Actinomycetes bacterium | reverse complement strand
GGCGCGCCGGAGCGCCGACGCGGCGCCGGCGAGCCGGGCCTCGAGCCAGCGTCGGGCGGGTCGGTTCACGCGCCGCTCGACGGCGTGGTGGACGACGAGGGCCAGGAGCACCGCCACCGCGACCGCGGCGGCGAGCGTGACACCCGGCGGCGTCGTGTCGCGCAGCGAGGCGATGACCCACCGGCCCCACATCTGGTGCACGAGGTACACGGGGTACGTCAGGGCGCCGAGCGTCGCCAGGAACGGCCAGCGCACGCGCCGGAGCGGGCTCAGGGCGGCGAGCGCCACGACGGCGAAGCAGCCGACGACGGTCACGGCGATCAGCCACGGCACGGGCTCGTAGCTCGTGTGCTGGCGGATCCCGTCGGCGAGCGGCGCCACGCTCGTGAGGACCGCGAGCGCGGTGTTGCCGAGCACGACGAGCCACGGGAGTCGCGCGTGCCCGTCACGGTAGACGAGGAACAGGGCCATCCCGCCCGCGAAGTACGGGGCGAAGCGGCCGACCAGCAGCTCGGGCAGCAGGCCGGTGGTGAGCTCGTCGGCGAGGAGCGCCGCGACCGGCCAGACCGCGGCGACCAGCAGGACCCGCGCCCGGGTGATCCCGACCGCCACGAAGACCGTCATGATCAGGTAGAAGCGGAGCTCGGTCCACAGGGTCCAGTACACGCCGTCGACCGGCGCCTGGCCGAGCGGCTCGTGCAGCAGCGTGGCGTTCGCGGCGACCTGTGCCGCCGTGACGTCCTTGCCGCTCGGCCACACGACGACGAAGAGGACGACGGTGAGCGCGAGGGCTGCCCAGAACGCGGGGTAGACCCGGGCCAGGCGGGACGCGACGACCTGCGGCACGCTCCTGCCCCACGCCGTCCAGAGGATCGCGAAGCCGCTGACGACGAAGAAGAGCTCAGGGGCGATGCGGACGTACGCGAGCACCTCGCCCAGTCCTCCGAAGAGGTCGGCGGTGTCGGCGCGCCAGACGTCGAGGGACCGGCCGGCGAAGTGGTAGAGCACCACCGCGATCGCGGCCAGGAAGCGGACGGCGTCGAGCACGTCGAGCCGCCCGCCGTCCGGACGACGGGTCGCCCGGTCCGCGGGCACCGCCGTGTGCGGCGTCGTCGTTACCATTCTGTGACCATAGGCGCCTGCGCGCCCCGCCGCCCTCCGAACGGCGCCGACGACCTTCCCGCAGGCCACGGCGCTTGTGACGGATGAGGCCCATGTGCCTCGCGTGACGTCACACCAGCCACATCGTGCACTCGTGTCACAAGCACCGTGGCTTGCGGGTGCGACGCGGGGTGGCTCGCGTGGGGCGCCGACGTGGCTCGCAGGGCGCGCCGACGTCCCGCCGCCGGGCCGGCGGACCGGCCCGTGAGGTCAGGCGGAGAAGCCCGTGGGCTGGCCGCCCGTCCTGGCGCGCAGACGCGCGCCCTTGGCGAGAGCCTGCTCGCGCAGGGTGCCCTGGAAGGCGACCACGCGCTCCCGCATCGCCGCGGCCGCGTCGTCGCTGCCCGCCCCGAGGATCCGGGCCGTCAGCAGCCCCGCGTTGCGCGCCGCCCCGACCCCGACGGTCGCCACGGGCACGCCGGCGGGCATCTGCACGATCGACAGCAGCGAGTCCAGGCCGTCGAGCTGGGCGAGCGGCACGGGCACGCCGATCACCGGCAACGGCGTGACGGCCGCCAGCACCCCCGGCAGGTGCGCGGCGCCGCCGGCGCCGGCGATGATCACCCGCAGCCCACGCTGGGCGGCGCCGCGCGCGTACGCGATCACGTCGTCCGGCATGCGGTGCGCCGAGAGCACCTCCACCTCGTGGGGGATGCCGAACTCGCCGAGGGCCGTCGCTGCGCCCTCCATGACCGGCCAGTCGGAGTCGGACCCCATGATGATGCCCACCAGCGGCTGCTCGCCCATTGCCTGCTCCCTCGTCGCGTCGTGCTGCCGGCCAGATCATCCCTCGCCCCCCTGGCCGCCGCACCTGCGTCCGCTTCCCGGGCACCTCACGGTGCTCCTCGGCACCGGCCGGCCCGGCCGGCCGGCTGGGGGGACCTGCGCCCCGGGGGCGCCCCGGACGCGGACGGCTACGCTGACCGGATGCGGGAGCGCTTCTGGGAGCTCGTGCGCTTCGGATCCGTGGGGGGCCTGGCGTTCGTCGTCGACGCCGGCCTCTTCAACCTGCTCCGCTTCGGCCCCGGCGAGATCCTCGGGCACAAGCCGCTCACCGCCAAGGTCGTCTCCGTGGCCGTCGCGACGGTCGTCGCCTGGCTGGGCAACAGGTACTGGACGTTCGCCCGACGCCGCACCGGCAACCGCGCGCGCGAGTTCCTCGGGTTCGCCCTCGCCAACGTCGTCGGGATGGTCATCGCGGTCGGGTGCCTGGCCGTGTCGCACTACGTGCTGGGCTTCACCTCGCCGCTGGCGGACAACATCGCGGCGAACGTCGTCGGGCTCGGCCTCGGCACGATCTTCCGCTACCTGGCCTACCGCACCTTCGTCTTCACGGGCACCGGCTCGGGCACCGACTCGGGCACCGACGCTGGCACGGGCAGGGGCGCCGACGTCGGCGTGGACGCCGCCACGGACAGCAGCGGGGGCCCGTCCGGCCCGGAGCGGGACCGGGCGAGCGCCTCAGCGGCGCGGACCGCCCCGGCGACGCCGTCCCCGCGGTGAGACGAGGGACCCCCGCGGCAGCACGACGTCGGGGTCCAGGGCCTTCGGCACACCGGCGAGGAAGACGGCGAACACCGGTGGACGCCGCTGCGCGAGCTCGAGCCGGCCGCCGTCGGCGGCGACCAGGTCCCGCGCGAGCGCCAGTCCGAGGCCCGTGCCCTTGCCCGACGTGACCTCACGCTCGAAGATCCGCGGCGCCAGGTCGTCCGGCACCCCCGGCCCCTCGTCCGCGACCTCGATGACCACCGCGCCGGCTCCCGACGGCCGGGAGCGCACGGTCGTCGTTCCGTCGCCGTGCTTGAGGGAGTTCTCGACGAGGGTGGCGATCACCTGGGCGAGCGCCCCCGGTGTCGCCAGCACCGACACGTCCTGGGGCACCTCGACGACGAGCGTCCGGCCCGCCCGCCGGTACGTGGGGGCCCACTCCTCGCGCTGCTGGAGCAGCACCTCGGCGAGGTGCACCGCCTCCGTCGTGCCGCCCTGCGCCCGGCGGGAGCGGGTGAGCAGGTCGTCGACCACCGTGACGAGGCGCTCCACCTGCTCGAGCGCGACGCGCGCCTCCTCGCGCACGTCCGGCGAGTCGGTGGCCTCGGCGATCTCCTCCAGCCGCATGGACAGGGCGGTCAGCGGCGTGCGGAGCTGGTGGGACGCGTCGGACGCGAACTGGCGCTCGGCGGCCAGCCGGCCGGCGAGCCGGTCGGCGCTGCGGACGAGCTCGGCGGCGACGAGGTCGATCTCCTCGACGCCCGACGGCTCGAGACGCGGCCGGACCTGCCCCGACCCGAGCTGTTCCGCGCTCGCCGCCAGGTACACGAGCGGCGCGGCGAGCCGGCGCGCCTGCCACAGCGCCATCGCGATGCCCGCCCCGAAGGCCACGAGGGCCGCCACGACGACCAGCGCCACCGTGCGCACGGTCCGCCACACGACGTCCCAGTAGGAGATCGACATCACGACGACACCACCGGACTCGGTGTTCACGATCTCGGTGTAGGCCTGCCCCTCGACGGGGTCGCCCGCCTGGATCCGGGTCCCGTCCGGGCCCACCACCGAGACCGAGACCGGCACCGCGACGGGGTCGCCGGCGACGTACGGCTCGAGCATGTCCTCCGTGAGCTCGCGTTCCGCGGTGATCCTGGCCTCGACCTGCCGGCCGAGGGCCGCGGCCGCGTCGCCGAGGTGCCGCAGCTCGGTGTCGCGGATCAGCCGGGCGCCGTAGAAGGCCAGGGGGATGCCCAGCAGGACCACCGCCACGGTCACCGCGGCGATCGTCGCCTGGAGCACCCGGCGGCGCACGTCAGACCCTCGGCGGGCTCAGCGGGACTCGAACCGGAAGCCCATGCCCCGCACCGTGGAGATGTAGCGCGGGTCGTTCGCGTCGTCGCCGAGCTTGCGGCGCAGCCACGAGACGTGCATGTCCAGGGTCTTCGTCGAGCCCGTCGGGTCGGAGTCCCAGACCTCCCGCATCAGCTGGTCGCGCGAGACCACCGCACCCGCCTCGCGGACGAGGACGCGCAACAGCTCGAACTCCTTGGCCGTCAGGTGCAGCTCCCGGTCGCCCTGGAACGCGCGGTGCGCGGACAGGTCCATCCGCACGTCCTGCGCGGTCAGCTCCTCCTCCTCGGCGCCGTCGGCCTGGGTGCGGCGCAGCAGCGCCCGCACGCGGGCGAGCAGCTCGGCGAGCCGGAAGGGCTTCGTCACGTAGTCGTCGGCCCCCGCGTCGAGCCCGACGACGAGGTCCACCTCGTCCGCCCGTGCGGTGAGGACCAGCACCGGCGTGGTCAGGCCCTTGCCCCGGATCCACCGGGCGACGTCGAGCCCGTCCATGTCGGGCAGGCCGAGATCGAGGATCACCAGGTCCGCCCCGGGGGCGTTGTCGATGGCCCCTTGACCGGTGCCTTGCACGGAGACGTCGTACCCTTCGCGTCCCAGGGCGCGCGCCAAGGGTTCGGCAATGGTGGGGTCATCCTCGACCAACAGGACCCGCGTCATGCGCACATGCTGCCACAGCGTCACGCGGCGTCGGGGCGGGCGCGGCCGCCGTCGTGCCGCCGGGCGCCGACTCGTCCCCCGGTCGGAGCATCGCCGCACCGCCGTCGGCCCCTGGGCGGACCCGGCACCACGGCCCCCGCCCTACGCTGGGCCGATGCGCTGGTGGGAGCGGGTCGCCGCGTGGGACACCACGCACCGTCTCGCGGTCGACGCCACCGGCGCCCTGGCCCTCGGGCTCCTCGCGGTCCCGATCGCCCAGGGGATCTTCGGCGTCCAGTCCGGGATCGGCTACCAGCTGTGGTCGGTCGCGATGACGGTGCCGCTCGCGTGGCGACGGGTGCGCCCCGAGGCGTCGGCGATCGCGGTCTTCGCGGTGGCGCTCGCGCACCTGGCGGTCGGGATCCCCCTGGTCTTCCCGGCCGACCTGTTCGTCCTGGTCTCCCTGTACTCCGTCACCGTGCACGGGCAGCAGTGGGCGTACCGGACGGCGGCGGTGAGCAGCCTCGTGGGCTGCGCCGTCTTCGCGGCGGTGCTCGGCCTCGACGACTTCGGCAGCCCGGACTCCGCCTTCCTCGGCTTCGTCGCGGCGCTGCTGTGCGTGACGGTCTTCGCCGTGGCCCTCGTCCGCCGGTCCCGACGGGTGACCATCGACGCGCTCGTCGACCGCGCCCGCCGGCTGGAGGTCGAGCGCGACCAGCAGGCGCAGATCGCGACGGCGGCCGAGCGCGCCCGGATCGCCCGCGAGATGCACGACATCGTCGCGCACTCGCTCTCCGTGATCATCGCCCAGGCGGACGGCGGCCGGTACGCGGGCGAGGCGGACCCCCGGGCCGCCACCAGGTCGCTGACCACGATCGCCGAGACCGGGCGTGCCGCGCTGGCCGACATGCGCAGGCTCCTCGGGGTGCTGCGCCCGGCCGCCGACGCGGCAGGTCCGCCGCCCGGGGACCAGGGCCGGCCCGGGGC
>JAEWQZ010000207.1 GCA_023460255.1 Actinomycetes bacterium | reverse complement strand
GCCCGGGGCGTGGGGGGCCGGCATCGCCATGACGGGGCGCGCGCCCTCGGGGGCGGGCCCACCCGCGTCGGCCTCACGCGCGTCGCCGGGCGGCGGCACGGGCGTGGACGGCTCGGCCATGTCCCCTCCTCCCGCGCGAGGCCATGAGTCTACTGTCGGCACAACGGCGTCCGCGGCCGAGGTATGCCCACCGGACGTGGGGCGACGCCCGACGTCCGGGCCCGTCAGTACGTGAGCAGCACGTCCAGGTGGCGCCCCTGGAGCTTGTCCCGGCCACCGAGGAACGTCAGCTCCATGAGGAACGAGAGCCCGACGACGACGCCCCCCGCCTTCTCCAGGAGGGCGACGGTCGCTGCGGCCGTGCCACCGGTGGCCAGCACGTCGTCGACGATCAGCACGCGGGAGCCCTCACGGATCGTGTCCGGGTGGACCTCGAGCACGGCGCTGCCGTACTCGAGCTCGTAGGCCCCGGCGAGCACCTCGCGCGGGAGCTTGCCGGCCTTGCGCACGGGGATGAAGCCGGCCCCGAGGGCGACGGCGACCGGTGCGCCGAGGATGAAGCCCCGTGCCTCCATCCCCACGACGAGGTCGATGGGGCCGGGGGCCCGGTCCGCGAGCCGGGCCACGACGTCGTGCAGCGCCGGGCCGTCGGCGAGCAGCGGCGTGATGTCCTTGAACACCACGCCCGGGGTCGGGTAGTCGGGGACGTCCTTGACCAGGGCGCCGGCGCGCCCGACCAGGTCGTCGTCGGCGGTCATGACCGCCGTCCTGCGGGTCGGCTGCCGCTGCGGCGCCGCGGCTGCGCCCGGTTGCCCAGGTGCTCACCGGGGACGAGGGTGCCGACGTGGACGCGGACCGGCTCCTCGGCGCCCTCGGTGGCCTTCGGCGCGGCCGCACGTGCCGCCAGGACCCGCGCGGTGTGCTCGCGGTAGGCGGGCTCGCGCTCGACCAGCTTCACGAGCATCGGGGTCGCCAGGAAGACCGACGAGAAGGTCCCGACGATGATGCCGACGAACAGCGCCAGCGCGATGTCGCGCAGCGTGCCCGCCCCGAGCAGGAACGCCCCGATGAAGAGGATCGACGCCACGGGCAGGACCGCGACCACCGAGGTGTTGAGGGACCGCACGAGCGTCTGGTTGACACCGAGGTTGGCCATCTCGGCGTACGTGTAGCGCTTCTGCTTGAGGACGTCGGTCACGTTCTCGCGGACCTTGTCGAACACGACGACCGTGTCGTACAGCGAGTACCCGAGGATGGTCAGGAAGCCGATGACCGTCGCGGGCGTGACCTCCCAGCCGATCGCGGCGTAGACGCCCACGGTGATCGCCACGTCGTGCAGCAGGGCCACGATGCCCGAGACCGCCATCCGCCAGTCACGGAAGTAGACGGTCAGGACGAGGGCGACCAGGACGAGGAAGATCACGAGGCCGCGCAGGGCCTTGCTCGTCACGTCGGCGCCCCACGTGGCGCCGATGAAGGACGAGCCGACCTCCGCCTCGTCGACGTCGTAGGCGTCCGCGAGCAGCCCGGCGAGCTGCGCCGTCTGCGCGTCGTCGAGCTGGGAGGTCTGCACCCGGACGGCGTCGGAGCCCACGATCGAGACACGGGGCGGTTCGGCGCCCTCGATCTGCGCGACGGCGTCGATCGCGGGCTGCTCGGTGGCGGCGGCGACCCCCGGCACGGTGAACTCCGAGCCGCCCCGGAACGCGATGCCGAGGTTGAGGCCGACTGTCGCCAGCAGCGTCACCGCCGCCAGCACGACGACGATCGCCACGGAGAACCAGCGGCGCCAGGTCCCCACGATGTCGTAGGACCGTCGTCCGGTGTAGAGGTCGTTGCCCCACCGGGCCATCGTGCCGGGCATCAGGCGTCCTTCCCCTCGACCTGGGCCTGCTCACCGGACCGCGCACGCGCGGCCTTGCGCTCGGCGATCGTCAGGCGCTCCCCACCCGTTCCCGCGCCGGCCGCCACCGGCTCGAGCGCCGCGGGCACGACGGGGGTGGCCACCCGGCCACGGCCGAGGTAGCGCTTCTGCGCACCCAGGAGCGACGGGTCCAGCCCGGAGAACCGGTGCCCGTCGGCGAAGAACCTGCGCCGTGACAGCAGCAGCATCAGCGGGTGCGTGAAGAGGAACACCACGACCAGGTCGATGACGGTGGTCAGACCGAGGGTGAAGGCGAAGCCGCGCACCCCGCCGACGGCCAGGAAGTACAGCACGATGGCGGCGAGGAGGCTGACCGCGTCGGAGGCGAGGATGGTCCGGCGCGCCCGGGCCCAGCCGGTGGCGACCGCGGCGGAGAGGGTGCGCCCCTCGCGCAGCTCGTCCTTGATGCGTTCGAAGTACACGATGAACGAGTCGGCGGTGATGCCGATCGCGACGATCAGGCCCGCGACGCCCGGCAGGCTCAGCCGGTAGCCCTGGACCCAGGACAGCACAGTGATCGTCAGGTAGGCCAGCACCCCGGCCACGACGAGCGACGCGATGGTCACGAGCCCGAGAGCCCGGTACTGCGCGAGGGAGTAGACCCCCACCAGGACCAGGCCGATGAGGCCGGCGAGGAGACCACGCTCGAGCTGCTCGGCGCCCAGCGTCGCGGAGATCTGCTCCTCGCTGCGGACCTCGAACGTGAGGGGCAGCGAGCCGAAGCGCAGCTGGCGCGCCAAGGTGTTGGCCTCCTCCTGCGTGAACCCGCCGCGGATGATCGCCTGGCCGTTCGGGATCACCTCGTCGACCGACGGCGCCGAGATGACCAGCCCGTCGAGGACGATCGCGAACTGGTTGCGCGGGGCCGCCAGGCTCATCAGCCGCTCGGTGGCCTGCGCGAACGCGTCAGCACCCCGGCCGTCGAGCTCGAGCGTGACGATCGGCTCGTTGGTGATGGCGCCCTGCGACGTCACGTTGAGCTGGGAGCTCGCGCCGTCGATCATGTCGCCCTCGACCTCGACGGGACCGAGCGCGTACTTTGCGCCGCCGGAGACGTCGCAGGTGACGATCGGCGCGTCGGGGGAACCGACGCGGTCGGCCCCGCCCACGAGGTTGGCCGGGTCGGTGCAGTCGAGCGCCTCGAGCTCGGCGATGACCTCGTCGGTCAGCCACGCGAGGTCGCTCGGATCCGTCGGCGTCGCGGGCTCCGTCGGCTCGTCAGTGGGATCGTCGGCGGCCGCCTTGGAGACCTGTTCCGCCTCGCCGTCGGCCGGCTCCTCGCCGTCGGCCGCCTCCTCGCCGTCGGCCGGCTCCTCGCCGTCGGTCGGCTCCTCGACGGACGCTCCGTCGTCGGGAGTCGGCTGCTCGGCGTCCGTGGGCTCGATCGGTGCCGGGGCCGTGACGGCCAGCACCGGCCGGAAGGACATCTGCGCGGACTCCCGCACCAGCGCGAGCGTCTCGTCGCTGGGCTTGCCCGGCAGAGCCACCACGATGTTGCTGCCGCCCTGGCTGGAGATCTCGGCCTCGGCGACGCCCGAGGAGTCGATCCGCTGGCGGATGACGTCGATGGCCTGGTTGATCGCGTCACCCGTGACGTCCGCACCGTCCACCGCGACGGGCTCGAGGATGACCTCCGTCCCGCCCTCGAGGTCGAGGGCGAGCTGCGGGGTCGCTGTCGCGTCGGACCAGCGCTCGCCCGCGACCAGTGCACCGCCGAGGCCGAGGATGAGGATCGCCAGGGTGACGAGCGGGCGCACCGGTCGCTCACGGCGGGTCGTCGTTGCCAACGTCTGTCTTCTCTCTGGTGGGACGGTCGGGCGTCAGCGCCCGGTCTTCTCGTCGTCCTCGGGTGGGGTGAGGCTCGAGGCGTCGTCGGGGACCTCTACGTCGGCCCACTCGTCGTCGGTCGCCTCGTCGTCGTCGACGTAGTCCTCGTCGGTCTCGGCCTCCTCGTCGACGTACTCCTCGTCCGTCTCGGACTCGTCGTCGACGTACTCCTCGTCGGACTCGGCCTCGTCGTCCTCGACGTACTCCTCGTCGGACTCGGCCTCGTCGTACTCGTCGTCGGCGTACTCCTCGTCGTCGGCCACCTCGGGCACGACGGTCTTCGCGATCGCGCGCGTCGCCCACCGCATCGTCACGCCCGGAGAGGTCTCGAGCACGACCACGTCGTCGTCCACCTCGACGACGGTGCCGTACAGCCCGCCGTGCGTCATGACCTCGGCACCCGGACCCAGCTGGGCAAGCATCGCCGCCTGCTCCTTGCGCAGCCGTCGCTGGGGCGCTCCCATCATCCAGAGCAGGCCGACGAGCAGCAGAGGCAGGATGAGGAGCTCGAGTCCACCCATGGGGTTGTTCACGTCCTTCGCGGTAGGCGCCGCGGGGCAGTCTAGGCGACTGCCCCGGTCCGACCTAACGACTCCGAGGCCCCGGTTGCCGGTCAGCCGAAGAGCGTCGGCGCGGCGTCCGGCGGCGTCAGGCCGAGGTGCGCCCACGCGCGGTCCGTCGCGACCCGGCCGCGCGGCGTCCGCCCGAGGAGGCCTTCCCTGACGAGGAACGGCTCGGCCACCGTCTCGACGGTCTCCGGCTCCTCGCCGACGGCGACCGCGAGCGTCGTCAGCCCCACCGGACCGCCGCCGAAGCGGGCACACAACGCCCGCAGCACCGCCCGGTCCAGGCGGTCGAGCCCGAGGCCGTCGACCTCGTACACGTCGAGGGCTGCCCGGGCCGCCACGAGATCGCACCGACCGTCTCCGCGTACCTGGGCCCAGTCGCGGACCCGGCGCAGCAACCTGTTCGCGATGCGGGGGGTGCCGCGCGAGCGCCGGGCGATCTCCGCTGCCGCGTCGTCGGCGACGTCGATCCCCAGAAGGCCCGCCGACCGGTGCAGGACCTGCTCGAGCTCGGCGTCGGAGTAGAAGTCGAGGTGCCCGGTGAAGCCGAACCTGTCCCGCAACGGCGCCGGCAGCAGCCCGGCGCGGGTCGTCGCGCCCACCACCGTGAACGGCGGCAGCGCGAGACCGATCGCGTTCGCGCCGGCGCCCTTGCCCACCACGACGTCGACGCGGAAGTCCTCCATCGCCACGTAGAGCAGCTCCTCCGCGGGGCGCGCGAGGCGGTGGATCTCGTCGACGAACAGCACCTCGCCCTCGTCGAGGGACGAGAGGACCGCCGCGAGGTCGCCGGCGTGCTGGATCGCCGGGCCCGAGGTCACGCGCACCGACGTGCCGAGCTCCGCGGCGATGATCATCGCCAGGGTCGTCTTGCCGAGACCGGGTGGCCCCGACAGGAGCACGTGGTCCGGTACCCCGCCCCTGCCCAGCGCCGCGTGCAGCACGAGCTCGAGCTGCTCACGCACCACACCCTGGCCGACGAACTCGGCGAGCCGGCGCGGGCGGAGGGCGGCCTCGGCGGCCCGCTCGGCGGCCTCGGCCTCCGCCGCGACCAGGCGGTCCTCAGCCACGCCCACCTCCGAGCACGCGCAGCGCGCTGCGCAGCACCACCGGGACGTCCTCCGACGGGACGGGTCCTGCGTCCTCCGGCACGACGGCGCGCACGGCGTCCTCCGCTGCCCGTGCCGCCCAGCCCAGGCCGACGAGTGCCTCGACGACCGTCGCGCGCTGGTCCGCGGCGGACGCCGACGGGGGCTGCCCGTCCGCCGTGGCCGGCGGGCCGAGCCGGTCGCCCAGCTCCAGGACGAGCCGCTGCGCGCCCTTGCGGCCGATCCCCGGCACACGCTGGAGGGCCGCGAGGTCCTCCGTCGCGACGGCCCGGCGCAGTGCCTCCGGGGAGTGCACGGCGAGCATGGCCAGGGCCAGTCGCGGGCCGATCCCGCTCACCGTCTGCACCGCTTCGAACACCTCGCGCTCGTCCGCGTCGGCGAAGCCGTAGAGCGTCAGCGCGTCCTCCCGGACGACCAGCGACGTCGCGAGCCGCGCCTCGCCACCCGGCCGCAGACCGGCCAGCGTCGCGGGCGTCGCGTGCGCGAGCAGTCCCACCCCGCCGACCTCCACGACGACGGCGTCCAGCCGCAGCTCGGCCACCCGGCCGCTCAGCGAGGCGATCACCCGCGCTCCCTCCGGACGAACATGTGTACGACCGTACGGTACCCCGGAGAACGCGCCCGGTCGCTCAGCGTCGGGCGCGGCGCGCCGCGGACTCCGCCTCCGCCCATGCAGCCTGGGCCGGCGTGCGGCCGGTGTGCGGTGTCGCGTCGACCATCGTCGCCCCCGGGAGCGGGCGCCACAGGTGGCACAGGGCGAGGGCCAGCGCGTCGGCGGCGTCGGCGGGGGTCGGGAGCTGGGGCAGCGACAGGATGCGCGCCACCATCGACTGGACCTGGGCCTTGGGCGCGCGCCCGTTGCCCGTGACCGCCGCCTTCACCTCGCTGGGCGTGTGCAACGCCACGGGGATCCCCCGCCGCGCCGCCGCCAGCATGACGACGCCGGACACCTGGGCGGTCCCCATCACGGTGCGCAGGTTCGCCTGCGCGAAGACCTGCTCGACGGCGACGGCGTCGGGCCGGTGGCGGTCCAGCCACGTCTCCACCTCGTCGGCGATCGCCGCGAGCCGGCGCTCGAGGGCCAGTGCTGCGGGGGTCCGCGCGACGCCGACCTCGACGAGGACGGCTCGGCGGCCCGGGGCCGAGTCGACGACGCCGAGCCCGCACCTGGTCAGGCCCGGGTCGACTCCGAGGACTCGCACGCGTCCAGTCTCACAGCCCCCACCCTTGTGTGGAGCGTTGTGCGGCGA
>JAEWQZ010000206.1 GCA_023460255.1 Actinomycetes bacterium | reverse complement strand
TGTCACCCGCAGCACCCGGAAGCCCTTCGCGCTGCCCACCCGTTCCGTCGGCAGACCGAGGTCCTCGGCGAGCCACCGGTGCAGCGAGTCCGCGCCGAGGTTGCGTTGCACGACGAGGTGGGCGGCGCCGTCGGGCGTCAGACGCGGCAGCCACCGCGTGAGGAGGTCGTGCAACGCCGTCTTGCCCACCCGGATCGGCGGGTTGGACCACACGGCGGCGAAGCGGATGTCGGCCGGCACGTCGTCGGGGGCCACCGCACGCAGCCCGGAGAGGCCGAGGTCGGCGGCGGTCCGGGCGACGAGGTCCAGCGCTCTGCGGTTCACGTCCGTCGCCCAGACGCGCGCGCCGGGGGAGGAGAGCGCCATCGTCAGCGCGAGCGGGCCCCAGCCGCAGCCGAGGTCGAGCAGGTGGCCGTCGGCAGGTGGCGCCGGGACGTGCCGCAGCAGCACCTGCGTGCCCAGGTCGACCCGGCCGGGGGAGAAGATGCCGGGGGCCGTCCAGGCGCGCACCGGCCGGCCGGCAAGGGTCACCTCGAGCGTGCGCCGCTCGTCGGCGGACGCAGGCTCCGCCGTGAAGTAGTGGTCGCCCGACTGGGCGGCGTCGTCGCGGCTGGACACGCAGCGCACTGTACCCAGCACGGGCGCCGGGCCGACGCGGGACGTCACCGCCGGCGCGGGTGGCCAGGGCGCAGCGCGCGCATATCGGTTCGCGCGGTGCCGCGGCGGCGTGTCACGCTGGCTGCAGAAGGATGGTGCAGATGACGACCCCGACCCACTCGACCGGCCCCGGCGCCGACCCGGCAACCCTGGCCGACGACGTCGTCGCCCGGGTGCTCGCCCGCGCCGGCCGCACGCTCGACGACGACCCCGCAACCTGGTCGGACGCCGACGGCGACCAGCTCGACCGTGCGGACCGGGCGGCCCTGCGCCGCGTCGCCGGCCTGTCCACCGAGCTCGCCGACGTCACGGAGGTCGAGTACCGGCAGCTGCGCCTGGAGCGCGTCGTGCTGGCCGGGCTGTACTCCCGCAGCGCGGAGGAGGCCGAGATCTCCCTCCGCGAGCTCGCGGCGCTCGCCGAGACCGCCGGCTCGCAGGTGCTCGACGGCGTCCTGCAGCGCCGCCCGCACCCCGACCCCGGGACCTACCTCGGCTCCGGCAAGGCGGCAGAGCTCGCCGACCTGGTGCGCGACAGCGGGGCCGACACGGTCATCGTGGACGGCGACCTGTCGCCGTCCCAGCGGCGTGCGCTCGAGGACATCGTCAAGGTCAAGGTGATCGACCGGACGGCCCTGATCCTCGACATCTTCGCTCAGCACGCCCGGTCCAAGGAGGGCAAGGCGCAGGTGGAGCTCGCCCAGCTCGAGTACCTGCTGCCGCGCCTGCGCGGCTGGGGCGAGTCGATGTCGCGGCAGGCCGGTGGGCGGGTCGCCGGCGGCGAGGGCATCGGGTCGCGCGGCCCCGGCGAGACGAAGATCGAGCTCGACCGGCGGCGGATCAGGTCGCGGATGGCCCGGCTGCGCCGGGAGATCGCCCTCATGCGCCCTGCCCGCGCGACGCGGCGTGCCTCGCGTCGGCGGCACGGCGTGCCCGCGGTCGCCGTCGTGGGCTACACCAACGCGGGCAAGTCCAGCCTGCTCAACCGGCTGACGGGTGCGGGCGTGCTCGTGGAGGACGCCCTGTTCGCCACGCTCGACCCGACGGTGCGTCGGACGCAGACGCCCGACGGGCGCACGTACACCCTCACGGACACCGTCGGGTTCGTGCGCGCGCTGCCCACCCAGCTCGTCGAGGCGTTCCGGTCGACGCTGGAGGAGGTCGCCGAGGCGGACGTGCTGCTGCACGTCGTGGACGTGGCGCACCCCGACCCCGAGGGGCAGATCGCCACGGTGCGCGGGGTCGTCCGCGAGATCGACGGGACCGACCACATCCCCGAGCTGCTCGTGCTCAACAAGGTCGACGCCGCCGACCCCGAGGTGGTCGACCGGGTGCTCCGGCGCGAGCCGGCCGCGCTGGTCATCTCCGCGCGCACCGGGCAGGGACTGGACGCGCTGCGCGAGCGGATCGCCGTGGCCTTGCCCCGCCCGCGCGAGGTGGTCGAGGTCGTGGTCCCGTACGCACGGGGCGACCTCGTCAGCCGGGCGCACGACGAGGGCGAGATCGAGCGCGAGGAGCACACGGCCCACGGCACCGCCCTGCGGGCCCGCGTGGACGCGGGCCTGGCCGCCGAGCTGCGGGCGGTCGCCGCCGGCTGAGGGTGCGGCCGTGTCGCCCGGAGCGCCTAGGCTTCCCGGGTGGACGCGCCGGGTGCCGAGGAGATGCTCGACCTGGCGGTGGTGGCCCTCGGCGGACGGCGGCGCGAGGGGCAGCACGCGATGACGCGGGCGGTGGCCGAGGCCCTCGAGCGCGGCGAGCACCTGCTCGTGCAGGCCGGGACCGGCACGGGCAAGTCGCTCGGCTACCTGGTCCCGGCGGTCCGGCACGCGGTCCTCGCCGGTGAGCGGGTCGTGGTGTCCACCGCGACGCTCGCGCTCCAGCGTCAGGTGATGGCCCGTGA
The DNA here is from genome assembly GCA_023460255.1 of Actinomycetes bacterium. Lineage (GTDB taxonomy): Bacteria > Actinomycetota > Actinomycetes > Actinomycetales > Cellulomonadaceae > Actinotalea. The sequence goes on along the minus strand of JAEWQZ010000206.1, from coordinate 644 downwards.
CCTGCCGCTCGTCGCGACGGCCGTCGCGCCCCGCCTGCCCCGCCCGCCCGAGGTCGCCCTCCTCAAGGGGTGGCACAACTACCTGTGCCGCAACCGGGTGGCCGGCGGGTACCCCGACGAGGAGCCGGCGGCGCTGTTCGACGCCGCGGAGGGCCGGGGGGCGGCGGAGCACCCGCGGCCCGACGACCCGCTGGGCCGCCAGGTGGTCCGGCTGCGGGAGTGGGCGGAGGAGACGGCGACGGGCGACCGGGACGACCTCGTGCCCGGCGTCTCCGACCGCGCGTGGCGCCAGGTGTCGGTCACCGCCCTGGACTGCCTGGGCACGCACTGCCCGTTCGCGGGCGACTGCTTCCCCGAGCAGGCGCGGGAACGGGCGCACGCGGCCGACGTCGTCGTGACGAACCACGCGATGCTGGGCATCGCCGCGGGAGGGTCGCCGGGCGTGCTGCCCGAGCACGACGTCCTCGTCGTGGACGAGGCCCACGAGCTCGCGGATCGGGTCACCGCGCAGGCGACGGCGGAGCTGTCCGGGACCGTCGTCGAGCGCGCGGCGCGTCTGGCCCGGCGGCACGGCGGCGTCCCGCCCGAGGAGCTCGTCGCAGCCGCCGCTGCACTCACCTCGGCGGTGGCGCAGGCGCCGGAGG
>JAEWQZ010000205.1 GCA_023460255.1 Actinomycetes bacterium | reverse complement strand
GGTCCACTGGGCGCCGTCCCAGTAGCGCAGCTGCCCGGGGGTGGTCGGGTCGGGCTGCCAGCCGGCGGGCGGGCCCGCAGCGGCGGCGGGTGCGGGCGCCGCGACACCCTGGCTCGGCAGGCTCGTGCTCGGCAGGGCCGCGCCGCGGTTGAGCTCACCGAGCGACAGGCCGACGGCCTCGCCCTGCTTGGCGAGCTGCATCTGCCCGAGGAAGGCGACGGCGCCGGCGCCGAGGCCGGCGAGCAGGACGATGATCAGCCCGAAGCCCGGCGAGACGTCGACGAGCCCGAAGGTGTCGCCGGCGGCGCGTCCGACGTCGATGAGGTTGATCAGCGCGATGAGCGCCGCGATCCCGGCGAGGGCGGTCGCCACGATGAGGAGCGGACGCTTCCAGAGGAAGATCAGGACGCCGACCGCCAGGCCCAGGATGAGCGTGAGCTTGCCGTCACCGTCCATGCCGTTGACGGAGATGCTCCCGAGGAACTCGACTCTCGCCCAGGGCAGGAACGACCCGATCACGACGAACGCTGCTGCGGCGAGGCCGCCGATCTTCAGTGGGGACATGATTCCTCCGTCTCGACCGCCCGCGCGGGCGCCATGATCGCCACGGTATCGGCCCGCCCGCGCGGGGGGACCCGGACGACGGGTGAGTTCGGCGTCGTCTCGCGTGTCGGTCAGGCGTAGGCGTCGGGCCGGTCCCCGCGGGGCATGGCGAGGGCGGTCAGTGCCGTCAGGACGGCGACCACCGCCGCCGCCGTGAACACGGCCGTCGCGGCGTCGTTGAACAGGTCGGGCCGGGCGAACGGGTCGGCGCCGCGCATCGTCGCGTTGGCGAGCGCCCCGAGCGCCGCGACCCCGACGGCGGACCCCATCGACCGCGCGAACATGTTCGCGCCGGTGACCACGCCGCGGTCCCCCCAGCCGACGCTGGCCTGCGCGGCGATGAGGCTCGGCGCGGCGACGAAGCCCAGCCCGAGGCCCATGACGAAGCAGCTGGTCGCGACCAGGGCGACCGACGGCGTCCTCGACGTCACCGCGAGCGTCGCGGCACCCGCCACGGTGACCGCCGCGCCCAGCAGGACCGTCCGTCGGAAGCCGATCCGCAGGTAGACGCGGCCGGCCTGTGACGCCGAGATCGGCCAGCCGAGCGTCAGCGCGGCCAGCGACAGCCCGGAGACCAGGGGCGAGACGCCGACCAGCGCCTCGAGGAACGTGGGGACGTACGTGGTGACCCCCATGAGCAGCGCGCCGACGCCGACGCCGATGAGCGCCGTCGTGCCGAGCAACCGCCGGGACAGCACCCACAGGGGCAGGACGGGTTCCGGCGCGCGGGCCTGCACCGCGAAGAACCCGCCGATGAGGAGCGCCCCGCCGGCGAAGGCCCCCAGCGACTGCGGCGAGTCCCACGCCCAGGCGTTGCCGCCCTCGAGCAGCGCCAGGATCAGCGCGGCGGAGCCGGTCGTCAGCAGCAGCCCGCCGAGCCAGTCGATGGTGTGCTCGCGCCGCTCGACCCGCTCGTGGAACCGCGTGAGCAGCAGCCAGGCGGCGGCACCGCCCAGCGGCAGGTTCACCCAGAAGATCCACGACCAGTGCAGGTACTCCGCGATGACGCCGCCCAGGGTCGGCCCGACGACGGCCGCGCTCGCCCAGACCGCGGCGATGTAGCCCTGGACCTTGGCGCGCTCGGCGACCGAGTAGATGTCCCCGGCGATGGTGATCGCCATCGGCTGCACGGCGCCCGCGCCGAGTCCCTGGACGGACCGGGCGGCGATGAGCGCGACCATCGAGGTCGCGAACCCGGCCAGCACGCTGCCCAGCAGGAACAGCCCGATGCCGACGAGGATCACGGGCTTGCGCCCGACGATGTCGGCGACCTTGGAGTAGATCGGGACGGTGACCGCCGTCGTGAGCAGGTAGATCGAGAACAGCCACGGGAAGGACGCGAAGCCGCCGAGGTCGGACACGATCGTCGGGACGGCCGTCGCGAGGATCGTCGCCTCGACCGCGATGAGGCCGGTGGTCACCATGAGCGCCGCGAGGACCGGTCCGCGCTCGCCGTCGCGGCGCAGGCCGACGGCCCGGGTCGTCGTGCTGGGGCCGGGCGTGCTGGGGCCGGGCGCGGGCGGACCGACGGCGTCGGGGCGGGTCGCGCTGCTCAGGGTGGCCTCCAGTCGTGGTGCGACAGAGTGGCAACCCTGAGCCGCCCGGCGCCATTCCTTTCCGGGCCCCGCCCGGGCGCCCGACGTGGTGGACCGGGCGCCCGGGCGGCCTCGACCGCTGCTGTCCGACGAGGAGGACCGTCAGCGGGCCGTGCAGGTGACGAGGACCGGTGCCGCCGGCGCACCCCCCGCCCCGATGAAGCCGAAGCTCGTCGTCGCGCCCGCGGCGAGCGACCCGTTCCACGGCGCGTTGGTCGCCGTGACGGACGAGCCGCTGGACGTGACGTCCGCGGACCACGCGTGGGCGATCGTGGCGCCGGAAGGCAGGACGAAGGACGCCGTCCAGCCGCTCAGCGCCTCGCCGGCCGTCACCGTGACGGTGCCCTGGAACCCGCCGCCCCAGGAGTTGGCGACGCCCAGCTCGGCCGTGCAGCCGCCCGTCTGGGAGCCGGCCTCGGTGCTGAAGGTGAGCGTGCTCGACGGCGCGGAGGTGTTGCCCGCCGCGTCGCGGGCCACGACCCGCACCGAGTACGACGAGTCGGCGGCGAGCCCGGACAGGGTCACGCTGGTCGTCGTGGAGGTGGCCAGGGTCGCCCCGCCCAC
>JAEWQZ010000204.1 GCA_023460255.1 Actinomycetes bacterium | reverse complement strand
CCGCCTGGTCGTGCAGCAGGGCCGCGGCGACGGACGCGTCGAGGTGCGGCGCCTGCGGGGTGATCGCGCCCGGCGTCGAGTGCAGGGCGAGGCTGGCGAGCCCCAGGCGCCGCTGGAGGGGGCCCTGCTGGAGCTGGAGGGACTGCGTCTTCTCGTGCGGCACGACGACGAGGGACCGCACGAAGCGGCCGCGGCGCAGCAGCACCGCACGGTCCGTGCGCGCGACGCCCGTGCGGTGCCACGTCAGCGGGTCGAGCCAGCGCGCGCGGTCCGGGGAGCCGGTGAACCCGTGCTCCTCGCCGCTGCCGTCGAGCGCCGCGTCGAGCAGCGGGCGCGGATCCGCGACGCCGAGGTCCGGCAGGACGAGCCAGAGCGCCGTCAGGGCCTCGTCCCGGTCGCCGACCGGCAGGAGCACGGACTCGGTCTGCTGACCGTTCTGGCCCGACGCGAGGCCGTAGCCCGCGACGTTCATCTGGACGCGCCACCAGTCCTTGCCGCGCCACAGCGGCCCCTGGCTCAGGCGCACCGCCTGCACGCGGCCCGGGGGCACGGTCTGCGCCCGGGACTCCAGCAGACCGTGGCGCAGGCGGATGCCGTCGGGCGACAGCGCGGCACGGAAGCCGAACTCGCCGGCGAACCGCTGCCAGACGTAGCCGGCGGCGCCGAGCGCGGCGGGCAGCATGGCGATCAGCGCGCTCGGCTGGCCGGCCATGACGGCGGCCACGACGATGCCGATGAGGGCGAGGACCGAGACGAGCACGCTGCCCGACCGGACCAGGGACTGGAGCAGCCGCGGCGCGGGGACGGCGAAGACCTCGCGCTCCGGGGCGACCGGCACCGCCGGCGCGCCCCCGACAGCGGTGCCCGGGGCGGGCAGGGGGCCGGGGACGCGCTGAGACGACCCGTCGAGCCCGGACGCGACCCCCGGCGCGGCGGTCACTGTGCCGGTCACTGTGCCGGTCTCTGTGCCGTCCACCGTGCCGGTCACCGTCAGCGGCCCGGGCCGGGCACCCGCGGCCGTCCGCAGCCCGGCGGCCTTGGCCAGCAGCTCCGCGCGCACCTCCTGGGCGTGCTGCTCGCGCAGGAAGGCGAGCCGCACGGCCGAGTCGGCGCCGCCGGCCACCTCGATCTTCAGCTCCGCCAGCCCGAAGATCCGGCCGAGCAGCGGCTGGACGACGTCGATCGCCTGGATCCTGTCGAGTCGCGCGGTGCGCTGCTGCCGGAAGAGCACGCCCGTGTGCAGGTACACGGCGCCCTCGTCGACGGCGTACCGGCTCATCCGCCACGCGAGGGCGGCGTAGCCGGTGGCGAGCAGGAGCACCACGGCTGGCACCGCGGCGAGGGCCCACCAGCCGACCTCGCGCAGGACGTCGGCCGCGGCGCCGACGTTCTCCCCGGCCTGCTGGGCCAGGACCGCGAGCAGGACGAGCAGGACCTTCCACCCCTTGATGACGGGCGTCACCGGGTGGAACCGGCGCCACGTCAGGTCGTCGCGGGCCGGGACCGACGATGGCTCCCCGACGGGCGACGGGACCCCGACGGGCGACGGGGGCGCGGGCGGGCGCAGGTCCGCGGGCTGCTCGCTCACAGGCCCGCCAGCCTCGCCTCGCCGCGCTCGGCCAGCCGGTCGCGTAGCCGGTCGGCCTCCTGCGGCGTGAGCCCGGGGATCGACGCGTCGCTCAGCGGCGCGGCAGTGTGCAGCTGGACCTTCGCGATCCCGCCCCACCTGTCCAGCGGCCCGGCCTGCACGTCGACGAACTGCATCCGGCCGTAGGGCACGACGACGAGCTCGCGGAACAGGATGCCCTTGCGGATCAGCAGGTCGTCCTCACGCTCCGCGTACCCGATGGCCCGGACCTGCCGCCTGATCAGCAACGCCAGCCAGAGCGCGAACGCCCCCACGACGCCGGGGATCACCCACAGGGCAGGGATGCCGGACAGGGCCGCGGCGACCACACCGCCGACGAGCGGGAGGCCGAACCAGATCCCGAGCGTGATGAGGCGCACCGTCACGAGCTTCGGCGACACGCGCTGCCACGTCACGCCCTCCGGGTCGAACGGGCTCGCTGGCGATCGGGGTCCGGCATCAGTCATGCCCGCCATCCTCCCACCCGGCGAAGGTGCGCCCGCACGGCTCAGGCGACGCTGCCGGACGCCGCGGAGGCGCCCGGGCCGTCCTCGTCGTCGTCACCCGGCGGGACCTCGCACCAGCGCTCGGCGACGAGACCGACGACGGCGAGCGCGATCGCGGCCACCGCCGCGATCCCGGCCGAGACGGCGACGTCCCGCCGCCCCGCGATGTCGAGGTCCGGCAGGGTCAGCAGCACCTGCGCCGCGTACCAGCCGGCCAGCAGCGCACCCGTGTACGCGGACGCCGTGGCGAGGACCACCGTCCGCGCGGCCACCAGCACGTCGGTGTCGGGCCGGTGGCCGCGCGTGTACTGGCGCACGTTCCAGCCGAGCACCGCCACCACCCCGGCGATGAGCAGCACGACGAGCCACGCGATGGCCGGCACCGGCAGCAGCGTGCCGCCCCGGCTCTCCACCACGCGCAGGACGGCGTAGGCCACCGCCGCCGCCACGACGGCGACGGCGAGCACGCGGGGCCACGGCGTCCGGCGCATCAGCGGGCCTCGGGGGCCCACCAGTCGAGGTTCACCCACCGGATGCCCTCGCGGTCCGGCGCGGTCTCGGCCAGCGCTGCGACCGGCCCGCCGCCCAGGCCGGGCAGGACCGCAGCGGGGTCGACCTGCGCCCACGGCAGCAGCACGAACGCGCGCTCGTGCGCGCGCGGGTGCGGCAGCTCGAGGTCGTCGGAGACGCCCACCGTCGAGCCGTGCACGACGAGGTCGACGTCGATCACCCGCGGTCCCCACCGCTCGGTGCGCACGCGGCCGAGGTGCTCCTCGACGGCCAGGCACTCGCGCAGCAGCGCGCGGGGGCTGAGCGTGGTCCGGCCGAGGACGACGGTGTTGAGGTAGTCGGGCTGGTCAGGTCCACCGACGGCCGCCGTGCGGGCGAGCGGTCCGACGGCCGTGACCTCGAGCCCGGGGACCTGGGCCAGTGCGTGCACGGCCTCGCGCAGGGTGTCCTGGCTCGCGCCGAGGTTCGAGCCGAGCGCCAGGACCACCGCGACCGGCGCGTCGGGCACGGCGTCCATCCGGTCGGGTGGCGGCGCGGTCGGCGGCACCCCCGGAGGCAGGGCGGGGGGCGCATCGGACGGAGCCTCGGCCGCACCCGCCGGCTCCTCCGGTTCCAGGGCCGGCACCCCGCCGGTCGGCAGGAGGAGGTCGGCGATCGTGGGCATCACCGCCCCCGCGGGCACCGCCCCGACAGCCGCCGCCCCTGCGGGCACCGGCTCCGGCGAAGGACCGGGCAGGTCGGCCGGCACGCCCTCGGACGGCACGGCGACCTCTGCCGACGGCACGACCGTCGACGGGGCCGGCACGGCCGGGGGCGTGACGCGGTCGCGGTGGATCTCGACGGCGACGTCCGTGAAGGGCACGGTGATCGGCGCCTCGGGCTTGTGCAGCGTCACGTCGACGGCGGTCACCGCGTCGAACGTCAGCGCCTCGGCTGCGACCCGCTCCGCGACCGTCTCGACGAGGTCGGCGGGCTCACCCGCGAGCACGTCGGCGACCCGCGACGCGACTGCCGCGTAGTCGACAGTCGCCGCCAGGTCGTCCGCCGCGGCCGCCGGCCGCGTGTCCAGGTGCAGGACGACGTCGGCGACGAACCGCTGCCCGTCGCGCCGCTCGTGCTCCAGCACGCCGTGGTACCCCGTCGCGGCGATCCCCGTCAGGCGGATCACGTCAGCCATCGTCGCCTCCGTTCGTGCGCTCCCGCGCGGCCAACCATGCCGCACCGACGCGTACCGCGTCAGCCGACCCCGGGACGTCGTGCACCCGGACGCACCAGACGCCGGCCGCCGCGCACAGGGCGCTGACGGCTGCGGTGGCGGCGTCCCGGGCCTCGGGCGGGGCCGGGGCGCCGTCGGGCCCCGCGAGCAGGTGCCCGAGGAACCGCTTGCGGGACGCGCCGACGAGCAGGGGGCGGCCCAGACCCGCCAGCACGTCGAGGTGGGCGAGCAGCGGCCAGTTGTCGCTGCCCGGCTTGGCGAAGCCGAGGCCCGGGTCGAGCACGACCTGCTCGGGGCGGACGCCGGCGTCGGCGAGCTCCGCCATCCGCTGCGCGAGCTCGTCGCGCACGTCCGCGACGACGTCGGCGTACACGGCGAGGTCGTCCATCTCCTGCGCGTGGCCGCGCCAGTGCATCGCCACGTAGACCACGCCGGTCTGCGCGACGACGGCGCGCATCGCCGCGTCCGCGAGACCGCCCGAGACGTCGTTGACGACCAGCGCCCCCGCCTCGACCGCGGCGCGGGCGACCGCGGGTCGCGTCGTGTCCACGCTCACGACGGCGCCCTCGGCCACGAGCCCGCGGACCACCGGCAGCACCCGGCGCAGCTCCTCGTCCTCGCCCACCCGGGCGGCACCTGGGCGGGTGGACTCGCCGCCGACGTCGATCAGGTCGGCCCCCTGGGCGAGGAGGTCGAGGCCGTGGGCCACGGCACGCCCGGTGTCGAACCACCGGCCGCCGTCGCTGAACGAGTCGGGCGTGACGTTGACGACGCCCATGACGAGGGTCCGGTCGAGCGCCGTCAGGGCGTCGGGCAGCGGGGCCGGGTGGCGCACGGGACTACCTGCCGAGGATCAGGCTCATCGCCTCGGCACGCGTGGCGGGGTTGCGCAGCTGCCCGCGCACCGCCGACGTCACCGTGTGCGAGCCCGGCTTGCGCACGCCGCGCATCGACATGCACAGGTGCTCGCAGTCGACGACGACGAGGACCCCGCCCGGCTCGAGCACCTCCACGAGGGTGTCGGCGATCTGCGAGGTCAGGCGCTCCTGGACCTGCGGGCGGCGGGCGTACAGGTCGACCAGCCGGGCGATCTTCGACAGTCCGGTGATCCGCCCGCCGGGCCCCGGGATGTACGCGACGTGCGCGACGCCGTGGAAGGGCACGAGGTGGTGCTCGCACGTGGAGTACACCTCGATGTCCTTGACCAGGATCATCTCCTCGTGGCCGAGGTCGAAGGTCGTCGCCAGGACCTCGCGGGGGTCGGCCCACAGCCCGGCGAAGGTCTCCGCGTAGGCCCGGGCGACGCGGGCCGGGGTGTCGCGCAGCCCGTCGCGGTCGGGGTCCTCACCGAGCGCGAGGAGGAGCTCGCGCACGGCCCGCTCGGCCCGCGGGGCGTCGTAGACCGGCTCCGGCGGCGCCGCCGCGTCGGGCTCACCGGGCAGCGGCACGTCCTCCGGCACGTCGCTCATCGCGTGGTCCCTCCCGGTGCCGGTGGCACCATCAGCCGAGCCGTCCGGGGTCGACCCGCCCGCTCGGGGGCAGCTCCCCGACGGGACCGGCGGGGTGCTCGGGCTTCGCGGCGGCGGCCTCGTCCTGCGGCGTCTCCGCCGACGGCGCACCGTTGCCTGCCGCGAGCTCGCGCGGCGTCCGCACCGGCGGCAGGTCCGAGACCGGCCGGTCCGGGCTGGACAGCCACACCTCGCGCGGCTCGCGCTTGACGATCGGCGCGAAGATCTCGGCGAGCTGCGCCTGGTTCAGCGTCTCGCGCTCCAGCAGCTCCGTGACGAGGATGTCGAGCACGTCGCGGTACTCGTTGACGATCTCCCACGCCTCGTCGTGCGCGAAGTCGACCAGCCGCCGGACCTCGCCGTCGACGGCCGCGGCGACCTCCTCGGAGTAGTCGCGCGTGTGCCCCATGTCCCGGCCGAGGAACACCTCGCCGTCGGACTGGCCCACGCGGACGGCTCCGACCCTCTCGCTCATGCCGTACTGGGTGACCATCTTGCGCGCCACGGCCGTGGCCTTCTCGATGTCGTTGGACGCACCGGTGGTCGGGTCGTGGAAGACGACCTCCTCCGCGACACGCCCGCCCATCGCGTACGCGAGCTGGTCGAGCAGCTCGTTGCGCGTCGTGGAGTACTTGTCCTCCGACGGCATCACCATCGTGTAGCCGAGCGCCCGGCCGCGGGGCAGGATCGTCACCTTCGTCACGGGGTCGGTGTACCGCAGCGCGGCCGCGACCAGCGCGTGCCCGCCCTCGTGGTACGCGGTGATCTTCTTCTCCTTCTCGTTCATCAGCCGGGTCCGCTTCTGCGGGCCGGCGATGACCCGGTCGATCGCCTCGTCGAGCTCGTGGTTGCCGATGAGCTGCCCGTTCGTGCGGGCGGTCAGCAGCGCCGCCTCGTTGAGCACGTTGGCCAGGTCCGCCCCCGTGAACCCGGGGGTCCGCTTGGCGACGGCACGCAGGTCGACGTCGGGCGCCATGGGCTTGCCCTTGGCGTGCACCTGGAGGATCTTCTCCCGGCCGCCCAGGTCCGGGGCGTCCACCGAGATCTGCCGGTCGAAGCGACCGGGGCGCAGCAGGGCGGGGTCGAGGATGTCGGGCCGGTTCGTCGCCGCGATGAGGATGACGTTGGTGTTGACGTCGAACCCGTCCATCTCGACGAGCATCTGGTTCAGCGTCTGCTCGCGCTCGTCGTGGCCGCCGCCCAGACCCGCGCCGCGGTGCCGGCCGACGGCGTCGATCTCGTCGACGAAGATGATCGACGGCGCGTTCTGCTTGGCCTGCTCGAACAGGTCCCGCACGCGCGAGGCGCCGACACCGACGAACATCTCGACGAAGTCCGAGCCGGAGATCGAGTAGAACGGCACGCCGGCCTCGCCGGCCACCGCACGGGCCAGCAGCGTCTTGCCGGTGCCGGGCTGGCCGTACAGCAGCACGCCCTTGGGGATCTTCGCGCCCACGGCCTGGAACTTGGCCGGGTCGGCCAGGAACTCCTTGATCTCCTGGAGCTCCTCGACCGCCTCGTCCACGCCCGCGACGTCGGCGAACGTGACCTGCGGCTTCTCCTTGCTGACCAGCTTCGCGCGGGACTTGCCGAACTGCATGACCCGCGAGCCGCCGCCCTGCATCCGGGACATGAGGAACCAGAACAGGCCCAGGATGATGACGAACGGCAGGACGAGGCTCAGCACGCTGACCCACCAGGAGGTCTGCGGCACCTCGGAGTTGTAGCCGCCCTCGAGGTCGGCGCCCTCGAGCGCCGCCACCACCGTCGGGCCCTGCGGCTCCACGTAGTAGAACTGCACCCGCAGGCCCTTGTCCTCGAACTCCTCCGTCAGGACGAGGTCCACCCGCTGCGCGCCGTCGACCACCTTCGCCTGCTCCACCGTGTCCCCCGCCAGCAGGGCGAGGCCGTCGGAGGTGTCGATGCGCTGGACGCCCTCGGCCATGAAGCTGGAGGCGCCGAGCCAGAGGATGAGCACGGCGAGCACGATCCAGACGGCCGGTCCGCGGGCAAGACGCTTGAGGTTCATCGGCGACGGGCGGGGACCCGATCCCTTCTCGGCGGTGGGCACTCTGCGGTCACGCTACCGCGCGCCCCCCGCGCCGCCCCGGCCTGTTCGCCCAGGGCGTGGGGCCTGCACGGCCCCTTCACGAGCCCCTCAGTCCGCGTACACGTGGGGGGCGAGCGTGCCGACGAACGGCAGGTTGCGGTACTTCTCCGCGTAGTCCAGCCCGTACCCGACGACGAACTCGCTCGGGATGTCGAACCCGACGTAGCGCACCGTCACGTCGACCTTGGCCGCCTCCGGCTTGCGCAGCAGCGCGGCGATCTCCACGGACGCCGCCCCGCGCGTGCGCAGGTTCGACAGCAGCCAGGACAGGGTCAGGCCGGAGTCGATGATGTCCTCGACGATGAGGACGTGCCGCCCGGTCAGGTCGGTGTCCAGGTCCTTCAGGATGCGCACGACGCCCGACGACGAGGTGCCCGCGCCGTAGGACGACACGGCCATCCAGTCCATCTCGACCGGCGAGTGCAGGTGCCGCGACAGGTCCGCCATGACCATCACCGCGCCCTTGAGCACGCCGACGAGGAGCAGGTCGCGCCCGACGTAGTCGGCATCGATCTGGGCCGCCAGCTCAGCCAGGCGCGCGTCGATCTGCTCCCGGGTGAGCAGCACGCGCTCCAGGTCCTGACCCATGTCGTCGACGTCCACCCGCTGCTCCTCCCCGTCCGGTGCGAGGGTCAGCCTGCCACACCTTCGGCCCACCCGGACGCCGCCCGGCAGGCTCACCGGGCCCTGCCCGTGCCAGCCGACGACGAGGGCGTCCAGCGCCTCGACGTGCGAGCGTCCCAGTGAGCCGGCGAGCGCTCCGGCGCGCACGCAGAAGGCCCGCAGCGCCCGACGCCGGACGGCGGTCGGCAGCTCGGCCAGGACTGTCACGTCCAGGCCGTCCCCGGCGGCCGCGGCGGCGGCCAG
>JAEWQZ010000203.1 GCA_023460255.1 Actinomycetes bacterium | reverse complement strand
CGGCCGGGGCGGGTGAACCGCCACGGCTCGGAGCGGGCGCTGCACGGTCTCAGCCTACGTGCGCCATAGAGTGGGCCCGGGTGCGCACGCACCGCAGGAGGCGTCCGCCGGCCCGTCCGGCGACGAGAGGGAGTGGCACGTGTCAGGGTCCGCACGCATCGTCAGCGGACGCAGGTCCGCCCGCCCGACCCGGCTGCGCGCCGGGGTGGTGGCGGCCGTCGTCGTCCTCCTCGCAGCCTGTGCGCCCGAGGCGCCGGAGCCGCTGCCCGACGTCACGGTCACGCCCACCATCGAGCCGGAGCGGGCGACGGCACCCGAGCCGACCATCCCCCTCACCTGGCCGCTGACCGGCGTCGTGACGGAGGAGGTCGCCCAGCGCCCGGCGGTCGCCGTCAAGATCGAGAACACGCGCTTCGCCCGCCCGCAGGCCGGCCTCGAGGCGGCCGACGTGGTCTGGGAGACGATCGTCGAGTTCGAGGTGTCGCGGCTGGTGGCCGTCTTCCACTCGCAGATGCCCGAGGAGATAGGGCCGATCCGCTCGGTCCGCCCGATGGACATCCCGATCGCAGCGCCGCTGAGCTGCCCGATCGTCTTCTCCGGCGGGCAGCGCGGCATCCTCAACATGGTCGCCGCCTCCAACCTCCAGGCGATCAGCCACGACGCCGGCGCCGACGGCCTGTACCGGGTGAGCCGACGGTCCGCCCCGCACAACGTCTACGGCTCCCTTGCGGACTTCGTCGCCCAGGCCGACTCCGCGCACTCCGCCCCGCCGCCGCAGCAGTTCGCGTTCGCGCTCCGGCCGAGCCTCGCCACCGCCGGGGCCTCCGGGACGGCCGCGACGACGCTGGCCTTCCGCCTCTCCGGCGCCTCGAGCCCGACCTGGACGTGGGACGCGGCCGGGGGACGCTGGCTGCGGGCCGAGGGCAGCACCCCGGCGATGGCGGAGGCCGGCGGCCAGCTCTCCGCGGTCAACGTCGTTGCGATCACCGCCCCCCACCCCGCGAGCGGGTTCCGGGCCCAGGGCGGCGCGTCCGTGCCGACCTACGACCTCGTGGGCACGGGTGCCGGGGTCGTGGCCACGGGTGGCAAGTACGTCGCCGTCACCTGGTCGAAGGCCAGCGACGCGGCCCCGATGGTCCTCACCCTCGAGGACGGCACGCCCGTGACGCTCGCCCCGGGCAACACGTGGGTCGAGCTCATCCCCCAGGGCACCGGTCGGCTGAGCATCACCTGACCGGCGGTACACCCCTGGGATGACGGCGCCGCGCCGGGCTCTGCCCCGGGGTGGACCGCGCGGCCGCGAGGTCGAGACGGTGGGCCGATCCGCCGTCGTCGGGCGCGCAGCACGCTGGAGGCATGGCCCAGCTCACCGACCTCGACCTCGTCCACGAGGAGCGTCGCCGCGAGCGGCTGCGCTCCACGGTCCCCACGCTCGTCTCGCTCGCCCTGCTCCTGGGGGTGGCCCTGGCGGGCGCCCTCGCGCTGCGGCGGCTGGTGGACTTCGGCGCGTTCATGCTCGCCGGCGTCTGACCGCGCGGCGGGCGGGCCGTCAGTGCGGGCGGCCCGTCAGTAGTGGTACGGGAACGCGGACCAGTCCGGTGGCCGCTTGTCGAGGAACGCGTCCCGGCCCTCGACCGCCTCGTCCGTCAGGTAGGCGAGCCGGGTGGCCTCCCCGGCGAACACCTGCTGGCCGGCGAGGCCGTCGTCGGCGAGGTTGAACGCGAACTTCAGCATCCGCACCGCCTGCGGCGACTTGCCGACGATGGTGCGCGCGTACTGCCACGCGAGCTCCTCGAGGTCGTCGTGGTCGGCGACCTCGTTCACCGCGCCCCACCGCTCGGCGTCGTCGGCGGAGTACTCGCGGGCCAGGAAGAAGATCTCCCGCGCGCGCTTCTGACCCACCTGGCGGGCGAGCAGCGCGGAGCCGTACCCGCCGTCGAAGGACCCCACATCGGCGTCGGTCTGCTTGAAGCGGCCGTGCTGCCGGCAGGCGATCGACAGGTCGCACACCACGTGCAGGGAGTGCCCGCCGCCGGCCGCCCAGCCGTCCACCACGGCGACCACGATCTTGGGCATCGTGCGGATCAGGCGCTGCACCTCGAGGATGTGCAGCCGCCCCGAGCGCGCGGGGTCCACGGCGTCGGCGGTCTCGCCGTCGGCGTACCGGTACCCGTCCCGTCCCCGGATGCGCTGGTCGCCGCCCGAGCAGAACGCCCAGCCGCCGTCCTTCGGGCTCGGGCCGTTGCCGCCGAGGAGCACGACGCCGACGTCGGACGACGTGCGCGCGTGGTCGAGCACCGCGAGCAGCTCGTCGACGGTGTGCGGGCGGAAGGCGTTGCGGACCTCCGGCCGGTCGAACGCCACGCGCACCCAGGGCAGGTCCCGGGCCGCGCCGCCGTCGTCCCGCGCGACGGCCCGGTGGTAGGTGACGTCCCGGAGGCCCTCGAAGCCGTCGACAGTGCGCCAGCGGTGCGGGTCGAAGGTCTCCGAGACGCGCTCGGGCAGGCCGGCGTCGGTCACGGACCGACTCTAGCGACCGGCTCCCCGCTGGGGCTGCTCGGGCTGCTCGGCCAGGTCGGCCAGGTCGCAGAGCAGGTCGAGCGTCCGCTCGAGGGCGTCCGCGTCGAACGGGCGAGGTCGCACGGCGACGACGTGCGTGTCGGTGCACCGGACGTGCAGGCCCCGCGCGTCCGGTGCGAGGAGGCGCTCCCGCACGGCCCCGGTCAGTGCGCCCGCCCCGTGCAGGACCGTCCAGCGTGCGTCGAAGTCCGTCGGCGGGGCCGTCCCCGGCACGGGCGGGAGCCATCGTCGTGGTGGCGGGTCGAGGGCGAAGGTCGCGGCGGGCCGGCCCGCGACCGCGACGACCGCGAACTCGTGCACCCGCTCGGTGTCGGGGTCCTCCGGGTCGCGCCGGGTACGGTGCGTCCGCTCGTACGCGACCACGTCACGGTCCCGCCACCTGCCGCGGAGCAGGTTGCGGACGGTCCCCGGGGAGTCGAGCGGGGGCACGCGGGAAACGCACGGGTCCTCGCCCGAGGGGGCGTACGCCCAGCCGTGCGTGGCGGCCCGCTCCCGCAGGCCTGCGAGGCGGGCGCGCTCCGGCGCGGTGGCGACCACGCCGACGGCGACCAGCCCGACGACGAGGACGGCCCACGGCGCCCATCCGTCGGCGAGTGCGACGGCGAGCCCGAACGCCGCGGGGACGATCGCGCACAGCACCCACCCGGCCGGGGTCAGGTGGAGGTGCACGTCCGGAGGATCGCACGGCCGCGGGCGGAGGGCGGCCGGTTCGGCATCAGCGACCGGATTGCTGCGATCACCGCGGTCCGGATTGTCGGGGCCGGGTAGCGTTGGCGCGGCTGAGGCACCGCGACGGTGAAGGGGATGCGGATGGTACGGGGGCGCCGGGGACTCGCGGTGGTGGTGGTCGCGCTGGTGGGCGGGGTGCTGGCGGGCTGCACGGGTGGCGGGTCGGAGATGCCGGGGCTGACGGCCTCGCCGACGGTGTCCGCGACGCCTACGCCCACGCCGACCCCGACGCCGACGGAGGAGTTCACCGAGGAGCTGGGTGTGGTGTTCGACTTCTCCGACCCGGACCTGCAGCTGTTCTTCGAGGACGTCCCCCGGGAGCTGACGGGTGATGCCGCCGACGTGCACAACGCGATCGCGCTGTGGGTGCGTGAAGCGTGGCGGACGGCTATCACGAACACGGTCAGCCCCTACCTTCTCGAGGTTTCGTCGGGCACGGTGATCGAGTCCGTTGAGGCCGGTGCGGCCCAGAACGCCGAGCGGGGCAACACCATCGGCGGTGTGCACCGGGTGACGATCAGCGACATCACCGTCAACGGTGAGACCGCCACGGGCGCGGCCTGCCGGGACTTCCGGGAAGGCACCTTCGAGAACGCGAACGGCTCCCACGAGCCGGCCGAAGTCGGGTTCGGTGAGCCGTTCTTGATTGAGTTTTCCCTGATCAGCCTGGGTGGGGGCGTCTGGTGGGTCGAGTCGATCAACGAGGTCGGCACGTGCTGAGGGGCATCGCGGGGGTCGTGCTCGGAGCAGTGGCCTTGGTTGCGGCCCTTGCGGGCCCCGCGTCGGCGGGTGGGCCTGATGACTTCAACGGGATCATCGGCGATGAGGGCTCGTCGGAGTCGGCGGATCAGAACGCGCAGACGTCCGGGGATGCGACGTCGGGGACGTTGGTGGCGACGGTGCAGGTGTCGGGGACCACGGGTGAGGGGACCACGTACACGGCGGAGCGCAGGGTGGGTGTGGCGCCGATGTGCTGGTACTCGCGGGGGTGGACCGGGCAGGAGTACTTCCAGTACCGCACGTCGGACTCCTACCAGACAGCCCTTTCGCAGATGCCGGTCCAGTACCGGTCGATCCCGTATCCGAAGTTCGAGGAGTACGCGGACGTCACGGACGGGTACTGGTTCGTGCCGCGGTGCCGCGACGGGGTGGACTACGACTATCTGCGGGAGTTCTTGGACACCCGTCCGCCGAGGTTCTGGGTGCCGGAGGACGGTCCGCCCCCGGACGTGGTGGACGTGGATCCGCGGGTGTTGGCCGAGGCGGCCTATGACCTGGTGGAGATCCCGACGGGGCAGGTCGACTGGAACCCGAAGGCCCGCGGTGTGGG
>JAEWQZ010000202.1 GCA_023460255.1 Actinomycetes bacterium | reverse complement strand
GGTCACCCGGGCCCTGGAGGCCGCGGCGGCCGCGATCGAGGCCGTGCCGACCCTGGTGGGCGAGGGCGACGGCGTCGGCTCCAACTCATGGGTCGTCGCCGGCGAGCACACGGCCAGCGGCGCACCGATCCTCGCCAACGACCCGCACCTGTCGATCTCGGCGCCCGGCGTGTTCATGCAGATGGGCCTGCGCTGCGCCGAGGTCGGGCGGGCCTGCCCGTTCGACGTCAGCGGCTTCACGTTCGCCGGGTTCCCCGGGGTGATCATCGGCCACAACGCGGACCTCGCCTGGGGCCTGACGAACATGGGTGCCGACGTCACCGACTTCTTCCTCGAGCGGGTCGACGACGAGGCCGGCACCTACGAGCGCGACGGCGAGGACGTCCCGCTCGAGACGCGCACCGAGGTCATCGAGGTCAACGGCGGCGATCCCGTCGAGCTCGAGATCCGCTCGACGGTGCACGGGCCGATCGTCTCCGACGTGCTCGACGACGTCGGGCCCGTCGCGGCGTCGCCGACCGACGGGGGCCCCCGCGCCGGCACCGAGGTGGCGCTCGGCTGGACGGCGCTCACCCCGGGCCGGACCGCCGACGCCGTGTTCGCCCTCAACACCGCCGCCGACGCGCAGGACGTCGCCGCCGCGGCCGCGCTGTTCGCCGTCCCGGCGCAGAACATCGTCTACGCCACGACCGACGGCCACATCGGCTACCAGGCGCCGGGCCTCGTCCCGATCCGCCAGCGCGTCGCCGACGGGCCCGTGCCCTCGGACGGCTCGTGGCCGCGGCCCGGCTGGGACTCCCGCTACGACTGGACGGGCTTCGTGCCGCCGGAGGACCTGCCCGCCGTGCAGGACCCGCCGGAGGGCTACGTCGTCGCCGCGAACCAGGCCGTCCAGGCGGCCGGGGCCACGCCCTTCCTCACCACCGACTGGGACTACGGCTACCGGTCCCAGCGGATCCGGGTGCTGCTGGACGAGGCCATCGCCGCGGGGACGCCGATCGACGTCGCCATGACGCAGCGGGTCCAGACCGACGCGTGGAGCCCCTACGCCGACCGGCTGCGCACGGTGCTCCTCGCGTCGTCAGTGGACGACGCGTTCACCGCGGAGGCCGTCGACCTGCTGCGTGACTGGGACGGCCAGCAGAGCACCGACTCGGCCGCGGCCGCGTACTTCGCGGCCGTGTGGTCGACGCTGCTCGAGCTGACCTTCCAGGACGACCTGCCGGAGTCGGTGTGGCCCGACGGCGGCAGCCAGTGGCTCGAGGTGGTCGTCGGACTCCTCGACGAGCCGGGCAGCCCGTGGTGGGACGACCGGCGCACGGTGAGCGTCGTGGAGAGTCGCGACGAGATCCTCGGGCGGGCGCTGGAGAGCGCGCGCCTCCAGCTGACCGTCCAGCTCGGCAAGGACGAGCGGGACTGGCAGTGGGGGCGCCTGCACACCGCCGCGCCGCAGCATGCGCTGCTCGGCGGCGAGGGGATCCCGGCGCCGGTGCGCGACCTCGTCAACCCCGACCCGTTCCCGGTGCCCGGCGGCTCCTCGATCGTCAACGCGATGGCCTGGGACGCCTCCGACGACTCCTTCCGGGTCACGGCCGGCCCGGCGATGCGGATGGTCGTGGACCTCGGCGACCTCGACGGGTCCGCGTGGGTCGCCTCGACCGGGACGTCCGGCCACCCGGGCAGCGTGCACTACACCGACCAGTTCGAGGCGTGGGCGGAGGGCGACTCCTTCCCCTGGCCGTTCACCCTCGCCGCAGTGCAGGACGCCGCGGCACGGGAGCTCACGCTCCGTCCGGCGTCCTGACCCGGCGCCAGCCGGAGGGCGTGGCCACGATGTCCACGGCCCTGTCGTGCGGCTCGCGCGGCAGCGGGTGGGTCTGCGCGTCGTACACCTCGTCCTCGAAGACCACCGCGATGACCAGGGCCGACGCCGGCGCGTGCCGCAGCACGCGGTCGTACCAGCCCCCGCCCTGCCCGAGCCGTCCGCCGGCGGTGTCGACAGCCAGCGCCGGCGCGATGATCGCCTGCGCCTCGGCGAGCGCGTCGGCGCCGAGCGTCGGTCCGGCCGGCTCGGCGGGACGCCCGGGGGCGCGCACCTGGAGGTCGCCGGCGCCGCGGTACCACGCCCACTCCCGGCGCAGGCCGGCCCCGAGGACGGGCAGCAGCACCCGCGTGCCGCGGGCGGCCAGGCGCTCGAGGAGGGGCATCGTCGGGGGCTCGGTGGGACGGGACACGTAGGCGGACACGCACCCGGCCTCCGCGACCGGTGCGAGGTCGCCGACGACCTTGGCGAGACCCAGGCCCGCGAGCTCCATCTTGCGTGGGGTGAGCTTGGCGCGCTCGGCGCGCAGGGCCCGGCGCAGCTGCTCCTTGACCTCGTAGACCTCCAGCCCCGAGGTGTTGGCAGGGTAGGGCTGGGACGACCTGCTCATGGTCACATCATGGCAAAGAAATGTTAGGCGGGGCCCGGCGGCGCGACCGGGCGCGGCGACTTCACGCGGATGGAGGGCTGTTCGCAGCCAGTCCCGCTAGCCTGCCTGACATGACCATCCGCAAAGCCGTCATCCCCGCAGCCGGCCTGGGCACGAGGTTCCTGCCCGCGACCAAGTCCACCCCCAAGGAGATGCTGCCGATCGTCGACAAGCCGGCGATCCAGTACGTGGTGGAGGAGGCCGTGCGGGCCGGCCTCGACGACGTCCTCATGATCACCGGACGCTCCAAGCGCAGCCTGGACGACCACTTCGACGCCGTCCCCGAGCTCGAGAGCATCCTGGAGGCGAAGGGCGACGAGTACCGGCTCGCGCAGGTCCGCCGGTCCACCGAGCTCGCGAACGTGCACTTCGTGCGGCAGGGGCAGCCCAAGGGCCTCGGCCACGCCGTGCTCTGCGCCAGGTACCACGTCGGCGACGAGCCGTTCGCGGTCCTGCTCGGCGACGACCTCATCGACGAGCGCGACCCGCTGCTCGCCGAGATGATCGAGCTCCAGGCGCGCACCGGCGGCTCCGTCGTCTCGCTGCTCGAGGTCTCCCCGGACCAGGTCGCGGCCTACGGCTGCGCCGCCGTGGAGCCGATCGAGGGCGACGTCGAGGACCACGTCCGTGTGACGGGACTCGTCGAGAAGCCGGACCCGTCGCGCGCGCCGAGCAACCTCGCCGTCATCGGCCGGTACGTCCTGCACCCGGCCGTGTTCGACGTCCTCGAGCGCACGGAGCCGGGCCGCGCAGGCGAGATCCAGCTCACGGACGCGCTGGCCACGCTCGCCGGGATGCCGGCCGAGGAGGGCGGTGGCGTGCACGGCGTGGTCTTCCGCGGCCGGCGCTACGACACGGGCGACCGGCTGGACTACCTCAAGGCCGTGATCATGATCGCGTGCGACCGGCCCGACCTCGGCCCGGACCTGCGCGACTGGCTCGTGGAGTACGTGGACGCCCTGCAGTGAGCGCGGCACCTGCGGCGGGCCGATGAGGTCCGTCGCCGACCAGCTCGCCGCCGTGCTCGCGGTGGCGGCACCGATGCCACCGCTGGACGTGGTCCTCGCGGACGCGGCCGGCTGCGTGCTCGCCGAGGACCTGCCGGCCCCGGCGGACGTCCCGGTGATCCCCGTCGCCGACCGCGACGGCTACGCGGTGCTGGCCACCGACGCGCCCCACGGGCGCGAGTCGCGCCTGCCCGTGGTCGAC
>JAEWQZ010000201.1 GCA_023460255.1 Actinomycetes bacterium | reverse complement strand
GAGCTGGTCGACCTGCTCGGCCGGCTGGGGCTGCGGACGCTGGGCGACCTCGCCGGGCTGCCGCGGTCGGACGTCGAGACCCGGTTCGGCCGGCTGGGTCGGTGGGCGCACCAGGTGGCGGCCGGCGTCGACGACCGACCGACGGCGGTGCGCCGCGTCGAGCCGGATGTCGCCGTCGAGCAGGACCTGGACCCGCCGGTGGACAGGATCGAGGCGACGGCCTTCGCGGCGCGGCTGCTCGCCGAGGCGCTGCACGCGCGGATGGTCGCCCGCGGGGTGTCCTGCGGGCGACTGCGGATCACTGCACGGACCGAGGACGGGCAGGAGCTGGTCCGTGCCTGGCGCACGGAGGCCGCGCTGGGTGGGCTCAGCGTGGCGCGGACGACCGACCGGGTGCGCTGGCAGCTCGAGGGGTGGCTGACCGGGCACGCGCTGGCGCGGGGGTCCACCGGCGCCGATCCGGCCCCGGCCCCGATCGTCCGTCTCGCGCTGCACGCGGAGGAGGTGGCCCCGGCGGGGGCCGAGCAGGGGCGCCTGTGGGGGGAGGCGAGCGGCGCCGACCTGCGCGCGCACCGCGCGATGCACAGGATCCAGGGCCTGCTCGGCACGGAGGCGGTGCTCACGGCAGCGGTCCAGGGAGGTCGTGAGGTTCGCGACAGGGTCCACCTCGTCCCCTGGGGCGAGGACGTGCCCCCGGCCCGGCCCGCCGCTGCGCCTTGGCCGGGCCACCTCCCGCCGCCGGCGCCCGCCACGGTGCTGGCGACGCCGCAGCTCGTCCAGCTGTGCGACGCGGACGGCCGTCGTGTCGAGGTGGACGCGCGGGGCGAGGTCAGCGGCGAGCCCACGGTCCTCTGGTGGCCCCCGGTCGACGGCGTCGAGCGCGAAGCGGCGGTGACCGGCTGGGCGGGGCCGTGGCCGATCGTCCAGCGCTGGTGGGTCGGCGACGGTGAGGGTGGCGGCGGCCGGCAGGCGTACGTCCAGGCCACCCTCGCCGACGGCCAGGCGGTGCTGCTCGCCCTGCGCGAGGGCGTGTGGACCCTCGAGGCCCTCTATGACTGAGTCGGGACCCGCCGCCCCTGCCTACGCCGAGCTGCACGCCCACTCGGCGTTCAGCTTCCTCGACGGCGCGAGCCAGCCGGAGGACCTCGCGTACGAGGCCGCACGGCTGGGGCTGAGCGCGCTGGCGCTGACGGACCACGACGGGCTGTACGGCGTCGTGCGGTTCGCCACGGCCGCGCGCGAGGTGGGCCTGCCGACGGTGTTCGGCGCCGAGCTGCACCTGCCGGCCGCTGACGGCGTGCTCGACCCGCCCACCGGCACCGCCGACCCGCGGGCCACCCACCTCGTGGTGCTCGCGCGCGGGCCCGACGGGTACCGGGCGCTGTCCACGGCGATCGCCGACGCGCACCTGGCGACGGGGCGCAAGGGGGCAGCCCGGTACCGGCTCGAGGAGCTCGCCGCAGCGGCGGCCGGTCAGTGGCTCGTGCTCACCGGGTGCCGCAAGGGCGCCGTCCGGCAGGCACTCGATCGCGGACACCGGGACCACCACCGCGACGACCGGCCGCCGGACGTCCCCGGTGCGCGGCGCGAGCTGGACCGGCTCGTCGCCCTGTTCGGGGCGGACAACGTGGCCGTCGAGGTCACCGACACCGGTGACCCGTGGGACGGCGACCGGAACGACGCGCTGGCGGCGCTGGCCGCCGAGGCGCGGCTCCCGCTGGTGGCGACGGGCAACGTGCACTACGCCACGCCGCACGACGGCGACCTCGCCGCGGCGCTCGCGGCCGTCCGGGCGCGGTCGAGCCTGGACGACCTCGACGGGTGGCTGCCCGGTGCCCCCGGCAACCACCTGCGCTCCGCACGCGAGATGCTCGCCCGGCACCGGCGTCGACCGCAGGCGGTGCTGACGGCGGCGGCGCTGGCCGACGAGTGCGCGTTCGACCTCGCGCTCGTGGCCCCGAACCTGCCGCCCTACCCGGTGCCCCCCGGCCACGACGAGGCGACCTGGCTGCGCGAGCTGGTGCGGCGCGGCGCGCACGAACGCTACGGGCCCCCGGACGCCGAGCGGGTGCCCGGGGCGTACCGGCAGATCGCGCACGAGCTCGACGTCATCGAGTCCCTCGGCTTCCCTGGCTACTTCCTCGTGGTCCACGACCTCGTGTCGTTCTGCCGTGAGCGGGGGATCCTCTGCCAGGGCCGCGGCTCGGCGGCGAACTCGGCCGTCTGCTACGCGCTGGGGGTCACGGCCGTGGACGCCGTCCGGCACGGGCTGCTGTTCGAGCGCTTCCTCGCCCCCGAGCGCGACGGGCCGCCGGACATCGACGTGGACATCGAGGCGGGCCGCCGCGAGGAGGTGATCCAGCACGTCTACTCCCGGTTCGGGCGTCGGCACGCCGCCCAGGTCGCGAACGTCATCTCCTACCGGCCGAGGTCCGCCGTGCGCGACGCGGCGCGGGCGCTGGGGTACGACGTCGGGCAGCAGGACGCGTGGAGCAAGGGCATCGAGCGGTGGGGGTCGTTGCGTGGTCCGGAGCCGGCGAGCGAGTGGTGGACCGTGCACCGGGCGCCCGCGGTCGGTCCGTCGGTCGGCACCTCGGAGGCGACCTGGACGCCGTCGCTCGCCAGCCCGGGCCGCGGGCAGGGGGAGAAGGCCCCGGTGCTGAGCGAGGACGGGCGCGACGTCGTGCCGAGGCACCGCCCGCCGGCGGCGAGCGACCTGGGGGAGATCCCCGAGGCGGTGATCGACCTGGCGGAGCGGTTCCTGCGGCTCCCGCGCCACCTGGGGATCCACTCCGGCGGGATGGTCATGTGCGACCGGCCGGTGATCGAGGTGTGCCCGGTGGAGTGGGCGCGGATGCCCGGCCGCACGGTGCTCCAGTGGGACAAGGACGACTGCGCCGACGCCGGCCTGGTCAAGTTCGACCTGCTGGGGCTCGGCATGCTCACCGCGCTCCAGGTCGCGTTCGGGCTGGTCCGGGACGTCGAGGGCGTCCACCTGGAGATGCACTCCCTGCCGCAGGAGGACCCGGCGGTCTACGACCTGCTCTGCGCGGCGGACACCGTCGGGGTGTTCCAGGTGGAGTCACGCGCCCAGATGGCCACGCTGCCGCGTCTGCAGCCGCGGTGCTTCTACGACATCGTCATCGAGGTCGCGCTCATCCGGCCGGGCCCGATCCAGGGCGGCTCGGTGCACCCGTACATCAACCGGGTGCGCGGGCGCGAGCCGGTCACCTACCTGCACCCGCTGCTGGAACGCTCGCTGGAGAAGACCAAGGGCGTGCCGCTGTTCCAGGAGCAGCTCATGCAGATGGCGATCGACGTCGCGGGGTTCAGCGGCGCGGAGGCCGACCAGCTGCGCCGCGCGATGGGGTCCAAGCGGTCGGTCGAGAAGATGGAGCGGCTGCGCGCCCGGCTCATGGCAGGCATGGCTGCCAACGGCGTCGCCCCGGACGTCGCCGAGCAGATCTACGACAAGCTCAAGGCGTTCGCCGACTTCGGCTTCCCGGAGTCGCACGCGTACTCCTTCGCGTACCTCGTCTACGCCAGCGCGTGGCTCAAGGTGCACCACCCAGCGGCGTTCTACGCAGGGCTGCTCGCCGCGCAGCCGATGGGCTTCTACTCCCCGCAGTCGCTCGTCGCCGACGCGCGACGGCACGGCGTGCCGGTGCTGCGGCCCGACGTCGCGGCGTCGGCCGCCACCGCCGTCGTCGAGCGGACGGGCGACGACGGAGGAGCCGCAGGGGTGCCGCCCCAGCTCGCCGCGCTGGTGCGCGCGGACCCGACCCTGGCGGTCCGCATGGGGCTGGGCGCCGTCCGCGGGATCGGGGAGGATCTCGCCTCCGGGCTCGTCGCGGAGCGCGAGTCGAACGGCCCCTTCGCGGACCTGCGCGACCTCGTCCGGCGCGTCCGCCTGACGACGCCGCAGCTCGAGGCGCTCGCCACCGCCGGTGCGTTGGGCTGCTTCGGGATCGACCGGCGCGCCGGGCTCTGGGCGGCGGGGGCGCTCGCCCAGGAGGGGCCCGAGACCCTGCCGGGGGTCGCTGTCGGGGTGGACGCACCGATGCTGCCCGGCATGAGCGAGGTGGAGGCCGCGATGGCCGACGTCTGGGCGACGGGCGTCTCCCCGGACTCCTACCCGACGCAGTACGTGCGTGAGCGCCTGGTCCGGGCGGGGGTGATCACCGTCGAGGAGGCGGTGCGCGGTCGGGCCGGGAGCCGGGTCGCGGTGGCAGGGGTGGTCACGCACAGGCAGCGCCCGGGCACGGCGCAGGGCGTGACGTTCCTCTCCCTGGAGGACGAGACGGGACTGCTCAACGTCATCTGCTCGGCGGGGCTCTGGAAGCGGTTCCGGACCGTCGCACGGTCGGCGGCGGCGATGGTGGTCCGGGGCCGTCTCGAGCGTGCCGACGGTGCGACGAACCTCATGGCCGAGCACCTGTCGCCCCTGTCGCTGCAGATCCCGTCGACCTCGCGCGACTACCGCTGAGCGCGCCGCGCGGGCGGGTCCTCCCGACGCCGGACTCAGTCCGCGATCTCCTCGATCGCGTCCTCGATCTCCACCTGCTCGAGCTCGGCGAAGTCCGTCGGCGGGTCCACCGACCGCAGCAGCGAGAACACCGACCACGCGACGGCGACCAGCGGGACCGCGATGACCGCCCCGAGGATCCCCGCGAGCAGGGTGCCCGCGGTCACGGCGAGGGCGACGACCACCGGGTGCAGGGACACCTGCTTGCCCATGACCAGCGGCTCGAGGACGTGGCCCTCGAACTGCCCGATGAGCGCGATGGCGATGCCGACGAACACGGCGTTCCAGATCCCGTTCGCGGCCAGCGCGACGACCATCGCGATGACCATCGCCAGCGGTGCGCCGATGAGGGGGATGAACGCACCGATGAAGACGAGCACCGCGAGCGGGGCGGCGAGGGGCACACCGAGGGCCAGGAGGATGATCGCCGCGAGGATGCCGTCGGCGCCGGCCACCAGGAAGGTGCCGCGCGTGTACCCGGAGAACGTGTACCAGGCCGCGCCACCCCCGAAGAACCAGGACTCGCGGTGCCGGGCCGGGAGCTGGTTGAGGAACCACTCCCACATCTCCTTGCCGCGCAGCAGGAAGAAGACGGTGAGGAAGGTCGCCAGCGCGATGACCGCGAACACCTGCCCGACCGAGCCGACGCTGGCCCAGGCCTGCGAGGCGATGGTGCCGCTGTTCTCCGAGACCCACTCCTGGGCGCCGGCGATCCAGTCCTGCACGTCCTCGTTGGTCACCGTGATGTGCAGCGGCGACTCCTCGAGCGTCGTGAGGATCTCACCGATGCCGTCGTTGAACTGCTCCCCGAGGTCCTCCCACTGGCCGGCGACCGAGAACCCCACGTAGGTGAGCAGGCCCGCGAAGACGGCGACCGCGAACACCATGGACAGCGGTGTCGCGACCCCGCGCGGGATCCAGCGGGAGAGCAGGTTGACCAGCGGTCGCAGGACGGCGGTGAAGACCAGGGCGAGGAAGACCGCGATGAAGACGAGGAGGATGCGGTTGGTCGCGTAGATGACCAGGCCGACGGCGATGACGACGACGATGAACCGCCACGAGATGCCGGCCGCCGACCGCAGCCAGTGCGGGGCGTCGTCCTCGTGCCCGAGGACGCTGGGGTTGCGTCGCGCACCAGCGACCTTCTTCGCTGCCGGGGTGGCGCCGACGAGGTGGCGGGTGGAGGCACGCGGCCGCTCCGGCTCGGTCGGCGTCGGCTCCTCGCGGTCGGCCATCGGCACCTCCTGGGGGGTCTGACGCAGCAGCGCGACACAGCACGGCAGGTGCCGCCGAGGGCCAGTCTGCCGCAGCGGGCGGCGTCGGTGGTGCCCGCCGCTCCGTGCTATCTTGGCTGCCGCGCTGACGGCCCGACGGGGCCGACGGCGACCACCTCGTCCGGGTGGCGGAATGGTAGACGCGCTAGCTTGAGGTGCTAGTGCCCGACAGGGCGTGGGGGTTCAAGTCCCCCTCCGGACACTCGTTGAGACAGCGAGCATGCAGGGCCGTGACCAGCAGAGATGCCGGTCGCGGCCCTTCGTGTTCCGCAGGTCGTGCCCGCGGGCCTCACGCCATGTCGACGCGGGCGTTGTCGCCGCCCTCGTACCGCTGACCGGTGACCTTGGCCTTCGCGAACGAGATCAGCGTGGCGAGTCGGCCGGGCGTGGCCCAGTACTCCGCGCCGTCCGCGGTGACCTTGACCAGGACGACGTCGGGGTCCTCCGGTCCGTCGGGGAACCACGCCTCGACGAACGGGTTCCACAGCTCGCGCTTGCGGTCGAGGTCGTCGACCACGACCGCCGTGCCGCTCAGCGACACCCAGGTGGTGGCCGAGCCGACGGTCACGTTGACCGACGGGTGCGCAGTGACGTTCGCGACCTTGCGGGATCCGCGCTCGGCGAAGAACCACAGGTCGCCGTCGAACTCGACCTCCTGCAGCGCCATCGGTCGTGCCAGGAGCGTGCCGTCGGCGCCGACGCTGGTCAGCATCGCGATGCGCTCGTCCTTGATCAGCCGGGCGACCTTGCGGGTACCCTCGTCGCCGGTGAGGTGCTCAGGTGCTGTCGTCACGCCGTCCCCCGTCCGTCGGTGCTGTCCGTGCCATCGTCCGCGATCCGCGTCCGGCCCGCGACCGCACCCTCGCGGCATCTGCGCCCGTGCACCCGCGCCCCCTCAGGCCCCCGCCCACAGCCCGCGCCCGAGCAGCACGTCCCGCAGGACGTCGGCGCGGTCGCTGACGATGCCGTCGACGCCGAGGTCGAGCAGCCGTGCCATGTCGGCCGCGTCGTTCACCGTCCAGACGTGCACGAACCGGCCTGCCGCGTGCGCGGCGGCCACGGTCGCGGCCGTCACCACCGCGAGCCGCCCCCGACGCTCGGGCACCTGG
>JAEWQZ010000200.1 GCA_023460255.1 Actinomycetes bacterium | reverse complement strand
TGGTGGCGGCCCTCGGGGGCTTCCTCGCCGTGCGCACCACGCGCACGCTCGGCGACGCCGCCCGCTACCTCGGCGGGACGCAGCCGGGCAACGTCGAGGAGAACGAGGTGATCCGGGAGCGGGTCCTCGACCTGCTCGCCCGCCTGCACGAGGCCCGTGACCCGGACACCGGGCGATACCGCTACGACCGGATCGTCGTCGTCGGGCACAGCCTGGGCAGCGTCATCGCCTACGACGCCGTCCGGCTGCTCTGGTCGCGCTGGTCGCGCAGCCTCGTGCTGCCGTCGCACGGTGCCGGGACCGTCGCCGCGGAGGCGGTCAACGCCGTCGAGGCAGCCGGTCAGGCCCTCCGCGCGGCCGGCTCACCGCAGGAGCGGGACGCGGCCCGCGCGGCCTACTGGGCCGCCCAGCGCGGCGCCCAGCTCGTCCTGCGCGACCTGCCCGAGGCGGCCGGCGCGCGGCGCTGGATCATCACCGACCTCGTCACGCTCGGGTCGCCGCTGACCTACGCCGACGCGTTCCTCGCCACCGGCCCCGAGGACCTGGCCGACCGGTTCGAGGAGCGGAGCCTCGCGGCCGTCCCGCCGACCGTCCAGCGCGTGCGCCGGGCCGCCGGGCACCCGTACCGCCTCTGGGTGCCCGGTCCCGACGGCGGCACGACGCGCTGGCACCACGCCGCACCCTTCGCCTGCGTCCGGTGGACCAACCTCTGGTTCGAGCACGACATCGTCGGCGGTCCCGTCGCCCCGCACTTCGGCCCGGGCGTGCGCGACGTGTCCCTGGGCGGCACCCGATGGCTGGCCGGCATGGCGTTCGCCTACCCGCACTCCAGCTACTGGACCACGTCCCGGCGCTCGCTCGTCCGGGAGGGGAGCGAGCGCAGCCGGGCGATCCTGCGGTCCCTCGTGCGGCGGCGGCCGACGCTGCTGCTGACCGCGCGGGCCGACCTCGACGACGACGCGCTCCGCGGCCTGGCCGAGGTGCTGGTCGACCCGACGGGGCAGGAGGGGTCGGCAGTGGACGTGCGGCTGTACGTCGGCGCCACGGACCCGGAGCGTCGCGGCGCGTACCTGCCGGTCGACCGAGCACCGCTGCCCGAGGCCGCCCGGCGGCGCGAGCTGCGCGAGCTCCTCGGCGCGGGGAGCCGCACGGCGTTCCTGGTGTCCGTCGACCTGCTGGCACCGCCGCGGGAGCGGACGACGTCGGCCGCCGAGCCGGTGGACGCGGGCTCCGCCGAGCTCGGGGAGCCGGACGAGTCCGAGCCGGTGGAGGAGCCGGACGTGATCGGGGAGGCCGAGGAGCTGGAGGTCGTCGGCGAGGAGGAGTGAGCGCGCCGGGTGTCGAGCCGGCCGGCGTCTGGCTCCCGCGATTGGACTCGAACCAATAACCGTCCGATTAACAGTCGGATGCTCTGCCAATTGAGCTACGCGGGATCGTGCCCGGCAATGCTACCCGATCCGCAGCGGTGCTCCGTGGCCCCGGACGCACCGTCCTGGCGGGCCGCGCGTGCCGCCCGCCCCTGGTCAGACGAGCCCTGCCGCCTCGCGGACCCGCAGCTCGGCCGCGTCGACCGCGGCAGCCGTCGCCGGGTCGTCGAGGTCGACCCCGCCCGGGCCGATGACCTGCGTGAACAGGCGACGGTTCGCGTCCCGGCGCAGCACGACCTGCACGGCAGTGCGGTCGGCCAGCAGCACGCGCTCGCTGTGCACGACCGAGGAGTCCACGCACTGGCGCAGCACGGCCGGCAGCCGGCCGGCACCGTCGTCGGCGAGGCGCAGCACCGTCGGCGTCGCACCGTCGACCCAGGTGACGGTCACGGTCCGCCCTTCGGGGTCGAGCCGGGCCGTGGCCACGTCGGTCCAGGCTCGGCGCACCGGCTCGCCCTCGGTGGGGACGACGGCGAGGTCCGCCGTGGTGGCCACCGCCCAGCCGTCGGTGAGCCGTCCGGCGGCGAGGACCCGCTCACCGCGCGCGAGGTCGAGGCGGGACCGGACGTCGTCGGGCAGGGGAGTGCGGCGCAGCAGGGACATGCCCCCAACCTAACCGGAGCCCCGAGAGCCCTCCGACGGCCCGTCGGCGCCGCAAACGCGCCGCGTGCAGAACGCCTCCCGCCCGTCCCAGTCGTGCAGGTCGCACCACAGCTCGCGGTCGGCGTCGCGCGCCAGGCGCAGCACCGCCCGGGCGTGGTCGGCCAGGTCGGCGACCACGACCTGCGCGCGGGCGACCGCCGCGGCCACTTCGGCCTTGCCCGCCACGTCGACGAGCGTGTCCCAGGACGCCGGCCCGGCGACCACGACGGGCGTCATGCCAGGACCGTAGCCTGCCGGCTCGTACGGCCCCCCGACGCCGTCGCGTCCCCGCACCCGGGTGCAGGCCGGTGCACGCCCCGGGCCGGTAGCCTGGCGGGCGCGGGCCAGTAGCTCAGCAGGTCAGAGCAGCGGACTCATAATCCGTCGGTCGCGGGTTCGAGCCCCGCCTGGCCCACCGGTCCGCCATCCGCGGCCCCTGTCGAGGGGCCCGGGCGACCATGGAGGGATCCGTGCGGTCACACACCGAGGTGCCGGGCTTCAGCGACGACTTCCTCGCCGTGCGCGAGTTCCTGGTGCGCCTCAACGCCGACCTGGTCCGCACCCCGGGGTTCTTGTGGGCGCGCTGGGAGTGGAACTTCACCCTGCCCCACCTGGACACGGCGTCGCTGGGCCGGATCGGGATCTGGGAGCGCGCCGGTGGCATCGTCGGCCTCGTCACCTACGAGCAGAAGCCCGGCGAGGCGTGGGTCGTCGTCGACCCCGCGCACCGGGACCTCCTCCCGGACATGGTCGACCACGCTGTCGAGCGGCTGTCCGTCGAGGGCAGGGTCCGGGTGCTCGTGCCCGATGACGACCGTGAGCTGGCGGCTCTCGTCGGACGACGGGGCTTCGTCCGCACGGGCGACGGCGATCCGAACTCCGTCCTCGACCTGCGGGGTGACCTGGCGTACGAGCTCCCGGCGGGGTTCTCGGTCCTGGGCCTGGACGAGGACTGGGACCTGCGGGCGTTCCACCGCCTGCTGCACCGCGGGTTCGGCCACCAGGGCGAGCCGGACTGGTCGCCGTCCGCGCTGGCCTGGCGCGAGCGCTCCACGACCTCGCCCCGCCAGCGGGCCGACCTCCAGGTTCTGGTCCGTGCTCCGGACGGTGGGTACGCGGCGTTCTGCGGGGTGTGGTTGTGGCCAGGGGCGCCCTACGCCATGGTCGAGCCGGTGTGCGCCGACCCCGCCTGGCGCCGCCGGGGCTGCGGGCGTGCCGCCGTCCTCGAGGGGGTGCGCCGGGCCCGGGACCTCGGCGCCGAGCGCGCGTACGTCGGCTCGGACCAGGAGTTCTACCGACGCCTCGGGTTCGCCGCGATCACGGGCGGGACCTGGTGGCTGTTCGACGCCGACCACGGAGGGTCCTAGCGGCACCGCAAGCATCGGGCGGAGCCGCGCGGCTCAGGCGTCGCCCACCGGCAGCCGCGGGCGGGGCGGCTTCCCGGCCGCGGGACTGGCTGCGATGATCGGACCGAGCCCCGCGAGAGGAACGCCGATGCCCGTCCGCCGTACGGTCCGCGTGCTGCCCCTGGCCACCGCCTGCCTGATCGTCGCGGGTCTTGCCGCGTGCGATCCCGGCACCGGCCCGGCCGCGACCCCGACGCCCACGCCGTCGGCGACCGAGGAGGCACCCGAGCCCACGGAGACGCCCACCGAGACGCCCACCGAGGCCGCCGTGGACCCGCACCCGGAGCTCGCGGACCTCGTGATCACCACGAGCGGGCTCGGTCCCCTGACGGTCGGCGTCCCGCCCGTCGGCAACCCCGGTGCCGAGATGATCGCCCTCGACCCCGAGTACTGCGTGAGCGACGAGCTCGGTACGCCCGACGACCCTGCGCGCTGGGTCCCGGCGGGCTACGGCACCGACATCAACTACATGAGCGAGCCCGCGCCGCCGTTCTACGTCGATGCCGACGACACGGGGGTGCACCGCATCGACGTGATGGGCGTCAGCCCACGCACCCCCGAGGGGATCGGCGTGACGTCGACGCTCGCCGAGCTCCAGCAGACCTATCCCGACCTGTCGGGCCCGTTCGCCGGTCCGGTCTCGCAGGTGTGGTGGCGGTCCGACGCGTCGGGCACCGTCGTCTTCGAGACGCAGGGCGACGCGGACGACCTGCTGCCGCCGGGCACGCCAGAGATGGTCATCCTCGTGCGGGTGCTCGAGGCCGGCGTCGCACCGGACTTCGCGACGGCGAACAGCGGGAACGTCGCGGGCGCCTGCTTCTGAGCCGCGCCGGACGTCACCCGGCGAGCACGACGGTGGCGAGGAAGCCCACGGACCCGAGGGCCAGCGCGCCGACGGCGAGGCGGAACCACGTCCGCTCGGCGTCCCTCCGCCCGGCCTGGCCGTGGCGGAAGGCGACGACGAGCGCGCCGGCCCCGCCGATCGTCAGGACGCCGCCGAGCGCAAGGGTCACGTAGGCCACGCCGGACAGTGTGCCCGGTCAGGCCGTGGAACCGTTGGCCGTCGCTGTGGGGTTGTCCGGGCCGCCGTCGCCCGTACGGGCGCGGACCGTCTCCGTCGCGGACCGCACGGCGCCGGTGACCTTGTCCTTGATCTCGGGTGCCTTCTCCCGCAACAGCGCGCCGGCGCGCTGCTCGACGTCGGAGACCGTGTCCTGCACGCGCGGGTCCTCCCACATGCGCTGGGCCTGGCTGCGGATCTTGTCGAACTGCTCCCGGCCGGCACGCGTGCCGAGCACGTAGCCGATCGCACCGCCGATGAGGAATGCCGCCTTGGTCCGCATGTCGTCCTCCCGTCGCCTCTGCGCCTCGCGTCGACCACGCGGCGCCTTGCCGTCCCGAGCCTAGGCCGCGCGTCGGCGGCACGCGCGGTGTGCGGGACGCGGATCGATCACGCGGCCCCGAGGAACCGTGGGCGTCGCGGCGTCCACGCGCGACGTCGTGGAAGGATGACCGCCATGGCCATGCGTGACATCCGCGTCGTCGGCGACCCCGTCCTGCGCACCCCGTGCGAACCGATCCGTGACCGCGACGCGCGCGTGAAGTCGCTGGTGGAGGACCTCCTCGAGACCGTCGACGCCGAGGGGCGCGCCGGCCTGGCCGCGAACCAGATCGGCGTCAACCTGCGGGCCTTCTCCTGGAACATCGACGACGAGATCGGCTACGTGCTCAACCCGCGGCTCGTCGAGGTGTCGGAGGACGAGTACCAGGACGGCGACGAGGGGTGCCTGTCGGTGCCCGGGCTCTGGTTCCCGACGAAGCGTGCCTGGTACGCCCGCGTCGAGGGCGAGGACCTCGACGGACGGCCCGTCGTCATCGAGGGCACCGAGCTCATGGCGCGGGCCCTCCAGCACGAGTGCGACCACCTCGACGGGATGCTGTTCCTCGACCGTCTGGACCGCCCGGAGCGCCGCCAGGCGATGCGCGCGATCCGCGAGCAGCTCGGCTGACGTCGGCGTTCCTGCTGGCCTTGGCGCCGTGCGTCGGGCATGCTGGTGCCTGCACGCCGCAGGATCGTGCTGCTGGACCGTCCCGCTTCGTTCGTGACGAGGTCGTTGGGGAAGACGCACCTCGACCGAGCGGAGGACTGACATGGCCGGTGCCATCACCCGCGGCGTCCTTTTCGTGCACTCAGCACCCCGGGC
Source organism: Actinomycetes bacterium (assembly GCA_023460255.1). Classification (GTDB taxonomy): domain Bacteria; phylum Actinomycetota; class Actinomycetes; order Actinomycetales; family Cellulomonadaceae; genus Actinotalea. The sequence goes on along the minus strand of JAEWQZ010000200.1, from coordinate 413 downwards.
GCTGTGCCCCCACATCGAGTGGGCGGCCGGTGGCGTCCTCGGGTCGCGCCTGTCGCTGGACTGGACGGAGCAGCCGGCTGCGCCCGGTCTCTTCCGCGCCGAGCACTCCTGGCAGGGCCTGGCCGGCACCGGCGCGCGCCTCACGTCGGCCCTACGCGGCTGGGCGCACCTGCGCTACGAGGTGACGGAGGAGCCCAGCCACGGGACCGACGGCGCGCGATGGAGCCACACGCCGGACCTCGGGATCTTCCATGCGGTGACCGACGTGCACGGCAACACCCTCGTTCCGGAGGACCGGGTGCGTGCGGCCCTGGAGCACGCCGGCGACCCCGCGCGCCTCGCCCGCGAGCTCGAGCTCGCCCTCGGCCAGGCGTGGGACGACGAGCTCGAGCCGTTCCGGTACGCCGGAGCGG
>JAEWQZ010000199.1 GCA_023460255.1 Actinomycetes bacterium | reverse complement strand
CTCGCCGACCAGCGCGCCGGCGTCGTCGACGAGCACGGCGCCCGCGGCACCGAGGCTCACGAGGACCGCCCGCGCGCCGCGGGTCCGTAGCTCCTGGGCGGCGGCGACGACGTCGGCGAGCGAGCCGAGCGGACGGCCGACGGCCGCCGCGAGCTCCTCCGCGTTGGGCTTGATCAGCGTGGGACCGGCCTCGACGGCCCTGGCGAGGGCCGGGCCGCTGGTGTCCACGACCACGCGCCGGCCGGCCTCGCCCAGGCGCCGTGCCACCTGCGCGTAGGTGTCCTCCGGTGCCCCGGGTGGCAGGCTGCCGCACAGGACGACCCACCCGCCGGGGGCGGCGTCGGCCAGCGCGTGGTCGAGGACGAGCTCGAGCTCGGCGGGGGTCAGCGCACCGCCCGGCTCGTTGAGCTTGGTCACCGTGCCGTCGGCCTCGGCGACGGTGATGTTGGACCGGGTGCGACCCGACACGGGGACGACGACGACGTCGACGGCCTCCTCGCGGAGCAGGTCGACGAGCTGGTCGCCGTCGGGGCCACCCACCGGCACGACGGCGCGGCTGGGCAGCCCGTTCGCGAGCAGGGCCCGCGTGACGTTGACACCTTTGCCGCCGGGGTGCAGGTGCGTGCCGTGAGCGCGCAGGACGCGGCCGCGGACCAGCTCGCCGACCTCGACGGTGCGGTCGAGGCTCGGGTTGAGGGTGATCGTGACGATCATGCGCGCACCACCCTCGGCCCGGCCGCCTCGACCTCGTCCACGAGCTCCGGGGCGAGGTCGCTGTCGGTGATCACCGTGTCGATCGCCGACAGCGGCGCGACCTGCGCGAAGTCGACCCGCCCGAACTTGGTGTGGTCCGTCAGGACGACGGTCCGGCGGGCGGCGGCGACGAGGGCGCGCTTGACGCCGGCCTCGGCGAGGTCCGGCGTGGTCAGGCCGCGCTCGGCGGTGATGCCGTTGGTGCCGAGGAACGCGACGTCGGCGTAGACGTCGGCCAGGGCCTGCTCCGCCCAGGTCCCGACCGCGGCGAGCGTGCGGCCACGCACGGTGCCGCCGAGCAGGTGGAGGGTGATCGTGGGGCGGCTCGCCAGGAGCATCGCGATCGGCAGGCCGTGGGTGACCACCGTGAGCTCACGGTCGGTCGGCAGCATCTCGGCGAGGCGGATCGTCGTGGTTCCGGCATCGAGGATGACGGCCCCGCCGTCGGGCAGCTCGTCGAGCGCGGCCTTGGCGATGCGCTCCTTCTGTCCCGCCATCCGGCCCTCGCGGTCGGCGACCGCGGGCTCGATCCCGAGTCGTTCCACGGGGATCGCCCCGCCATGGACCCGGCGGACCAGGCCCAGCCGCTCAAGGGCTGTCAGGTCCCGCCGGACGGTCTCCGGCGTCACTTCGAGGGCATCCGAGAGCCCCTTGACGTCGACCCGTCCCTCATGGCGGGCCCGACTCAAGATCTCCTGCTGACGCTCCGTCGCGTACACGGCTCCTCGTTCTCCACGTCCGATCTTGTTGGATCGGATGTTGTATTGGCTTTGTCTAGTTCTGTTTCTGCCCGAAGTCAAGAGTGGGCAGCAACATCCTGCCCGTTCGGACTCGCGATCGGTTCCGATTCGGACCGCCGGGACCTACCCGGGCACGCACCGCCGCTCACTCGGCCCGGCCCGCCCCGGCCCGCCCCGGCCCGCCCCCACCCGGACACGCACCGCCGCGCTTGGTGCGCAAGTGACGGATGTGACCCCTGAGACGTCACACACGCATCACCCGCCACACCCGTCACAACACCGGCTCTACGTGTCCGCGCCAGAGATGACGCCCGCCCCCGGGGAGCCGAGAGCAGGCGTAGCCGGGCGCGACGGCACGCCGGCGCGCGGGCACGACGGCACGACGGCACGACGGCGCGCAGCGGCCGGTCGTCAGCACTGGGCTCCGCTCAGGACGCCGGACGGCGAACGGCTGAGCCCGGCGCCTTCTCAGCTGCTGGGGCTCGGCAGAGCCGGGCTCGAACGGGCCAGGCTCAGAGGTGCGGGCTCAGAAGGGCTGGTACGGCGAGACGACAACCTCGACCCGCTGGAACTCCTTGAGGTCGGAGTAGCCGGTCGTGGCCAGGGCCTTGCGAAGGGCGCCCACGAGGTTGAGCGTGCCGTCGGCCTGGCGGCTCGGCCCGAAGAGGACCTCCTGGAGGGTCCCCGCGGTGCCGACCGAGACGCGCTCGCCGCGCGGCAGGTCCCCGTGGTGCGCCTCGGCACCCCAGTGCCACCCACGGCCCGGGGCCTCCGACGCGCGGGCGAGCGCCGCACCGAGCATGACCGCGTCGCACCCGCAGGCGATCGCCTTGACGAGGTCACCGGAGCGGCCCACGCCACCGTCCGCGATGACGTGCACGTACCGGCCGCCCGACTCGTCGAGGTAGTCCCGGCGCGCGGCCGCGACGTCGGCCACCGCCGTCGCCATCGGGGCGTGGATGCCGAGCGAGATGCGGGTGGTGTGCGCGGCCCCGCCGCCGAAGCCGACGAGCACGCCCGCCGCGCCCGTGCGCATGAGGTGCAGCGCCGCGGTGTAGGTGGACGCGCCGCCGACGATCACCGGCACGTCGAGCTCGTAGATGAACCGCTTGAGGTTGAGCGGCTCCGCACGGCCGGAGACGTGCTCGGCCGAGACGGTGGTGCCGCGGATGACGAACAGGTCGACGCCGGCGTCGACCACCGTCTTCCAGTGCTGCTGCGTCCGCTGCGGCGACAGGGCGCCGGCCACCGTCACGCCGGCGCGGCGGACCTCCTTGAGCCGCTCCGCGATGAGCTCGGGGATGATCGGCGCGGCGTAGAGCTCCTGCATGCGCGGGGTCGCCTCGGCGGCGTCGAGCGTCGCGATCTCCGCCAGCAGGGGCTCGGGGTCCTCGTACCGCGTCCACAGACCTTCGAGGTCGAGCACGCCGAGCCCGCCGAGCTGCCCCACGGCCACCGCGGTGGCGGGGCTGACGACGGAGTCCATCGGCGCGGCGACGATCGGGATGTCGAAGTGGTACGCGTCGATCTGCCAGCCGACGGACACCTCCTCGGGGTCCCGGGTGCGCCGGGACGGCACCACCGCGATGTCGTCGAAGGAGTAGGCGCGGCGCCCCCGCTTGCCGCGGCCGATGTCGATCTCGTTGCTCACGCCGCAAGGCTACCGGCGGGCGCGCCGACGCCGGTGGGCCGCGCGCGGACTGGACGCCGACGCCCGGCCCTACTACCCGGGCACACCGTCCATGCACAGGCCGCGGCGCGTCGCGACCCCGGACGTCGGTGGTCGCTGGGACGCTGGCGTCGAGGTGGTGATGGCGATGACGTGGGCGGACGGGCCGCTGGTGGGGTTCGACACCGAGACCACCGGCGTCGACGTCGGCACCGACCGCATCGTCACCGCTGCGGTGGTCCGCCGGGACCGCTCCGGCACGACGGCGCGCACGTGGCTCGTCGACCCCGGGGTCCCGATCCCGGAGGCTGCCACGGCCGTGCACGGCATCACCACCGAGCAGGCGCGGACCGCCGGCCGGCCACCGGCCGAGGCGCTGGAGGAGGTGGCCGCGACCCTCGCGGCCGCGTTCACCCGCGGCGAGCCCGTCGTCGCCTTCAACGCGGCCTACGACCTCTCGCTGCTCGACGCCGAGCTGCGGCGCCACGGGCTGCCCACCCTGCCCGAGCGCATCGGCCGCGAGGTCCGCGTCGTCCTCGACCCGCTGGTGCTCGACAGGTGGGCCGACAGGTACCGGCCGGGCAAGCGGCGCCTCGGCGACGTCTGCGCGCACTACGGAGTGGTCACCGACACCCTGCACGCGGCCGACGCCGACGTCGTGGCGACCCTGGACGTCCTGGCCGCGATGTGCCGCCGGTTCCCCGGCCTGTCCCGCTGGGACCTCGAGGCGTTGCACGACGGACAGGTGCGCGCGCACCGCCGGTGGGCGGAGGGCTTCAACGCCTGGCGGCTCGGCCAGGGCCTCGACGGGCCGGGCGCGGAGCTCACGTGGCCGCTGCGGGCTACGGCCGTCCCGGCCCCGCGGGTCGCGATCCCGGTCCCCGCGTGAGCGCCCGGCCCGCGCTTCCCGGCGCCTAGCGGAGGTAACCGCCGAGCAGGAAGAAGCCGAGCAGCACGACCCCTGTCGCCGCAGCGCTCCACGCCAGCACCCGGGCTCCCAGGCGGGCGAAGACGGCCACCCAGAGCCCCTGGACGACGAGCTGGAGCACGGGAGGGAGCGTCACCAGCGCGACGAACGTCACCACGGGCCACGCCACGGCCGCCCACGACTGCGATGAAGGCCGGCCCGTGGTCTCGGTGGCCCCCTGTGTCATGCCTTCCCCGACGCGCATCCGTGAGTTCCGTTCCAGTTGGCGTGACACCGGGTCCATAGGCTCATCGTGGCGTCAAAGCGCCCCCTCCACCGAGCGGTGCGCTCCGAGTATGTGCGGCCCGTGGACCGTCCGTTCGCGTACTCGTACCCGTCCGTGGAATGGGTGATCTGCTCGTAGCTCCACCCGCCCAACCCCCCGATCGTCGACGTCCCGGGAGTGGTCACAGTGCTCACGTGCCACGACCGACAGCCGTCGTACGAGAAGTTCTTCCGCATGCGCAGATTGAAGAGAACATGACCGAAGGTGTTCTTGAAGTTGTGGTTGACCTCGACCCACGACGTCCGGCGCGTCCCACAGGCAGCAACGAAGCTCGCTGGGCGTCGGGGGCCGATCATGAATGGGGCCGGCCCGCTGACAACCGTCGTCTCGACCTCGACTGGGATGAACAGGATCGTCTCCGGGTCCTCCCACGCCGTTCCTAGGAAGCCTGGTGGGTACGAAGCCAACTCGCTCGCCGCCGCGATCCAGTCCTCACGGTCCGCGCCCACTCCGTCCATCGCATCAGGCGGTGCAGCGGTGGAAGGAACGATCAGCGCCCCCCAGGACAAGGGTCAGAGTCCGCACACCCATCAATGAGCCCCCCTTTGTCGATCGTCCGCTGCCGCCTGCCACATCGAAGGCGACCGGCGCCAATCATGGTCGCTCGGAGGCGCTCTGCCAGGGCCTCGACGGTCCGGGGGCGGGTTGACCTGGCCGCTGCGCGCTACCGGCGGTCCGGGGGCTGCGCCGGTCGCGACCGGTGGCCCCGCGTGAGCCCGATGAGCTCGTCCAGGGCCAGGGACCGCGCGAGCCCGTCGGCGACCCGCGCGTCGGCCGCGACGAGCAGCCCGTGCTCCGGGGCCTGCGGCCGGTACTCGCTGCCGTCGAGCCGCCGCGCCACGCCGCCGGCCTCCCGCACGATCGCCACGCCCGGCGCGTGGTCCCAGGGCAGCGTCCGCCAGGCCAGCATCGCGTCGGCCTCGCCCAGCACGACGCGCGAGTACTCGCGCCCGGACCACAGTGTGTCGACCAGCACAGTCCCACCCGTGCCACCCGTGCCACCCGTGCCACCCGCGCCACCTGTGCCACCTGTCGCGTCCGGCCCCTCGCCGTGGCCCGACGCGAGACGGGCGGCCAGGCCGGCGCGGACGTCGTCGGGCAGGTACCGCGCGGCGACCAGCATCCGCGGGACCGCCGGACGGGCCACCGGACCGAGCGGGGCGCCGTTGTGCAGCACGCCGGAGCCGCGCTCGGCCACCAGCGTGACGTCGTGCTCCGGCAGCCGGATCCAGCCCGCCACCGGCTCGCCGCCCACCACGAGCCCGACCATGACGGCGTAGTCCGGCGACCCCTCGACGAAGGCCCGCGTGCCGTCCAGCGGGTCGACCACCCACACCGCCGGTGCCGTGGTGAGCAGGTCGAGCAGTGCGGGGTCCGCCGACGCCGCCTCCTCCCCGATCACGGGCACGCCCGGAGCGATCGCCGCGAGCCCGGCGGTCAGCACCTCCTCGGCGGCGTGGTCGACGACGGTGACGAGGTCCCCGGGGCCCTTCTCGCCGACGTCGCCCGCGACGAGCGCGCGGAACCGGGGCGCGACGACCGTCGCAGCGACGTGCTCGACGAGGGTGGTGACCGCGTCGACGTCGACCAGCGCTCTCACCGGCTGGTGTAGTTCGGCGCCTCGGAGATCATCTGCACGTCGTGCGGGTGCGACTCCTTGAGCCCCGCCGGCGTGATCCGCACGAACTTGCCACGAGCCTGCAGGTCGGGGACGGTCCGCGCCCCGACGTAGAACATCGACTGGTGCAGGCCGCCGACGAGCTGGTGCGCGACGGCGGCGAGCGGACCGCGGTAGGGCACCTGGCCCTCGATCCCCTCGGTGATGATCTCGTCGTCGCCGAGGTCGCCCTGGAAGTACCTGTCCTTGGAGTACGACCGCCGGTCGCCGCGCGACTGCATCGCGCCGAGCGACGCCATCCCGCGGTAGCGCTTGTACTGCTTGCCGTTGACGAAGACGAGGTCCCCCGGGCTCTCGTCGCAACCCGCGAGGAGCCCGCCGAGCATGACCGTGTCCGCGCCGGCCACCAGGGCCTTGGCGATCTCGCCGGAGTACTGGATCCCGCCGTCGCCGATCACCGGCACTCCGGCCGGCTTGCAGGCCTTCGCGGCCTCGTGGATCGCCGTCACCTGCGGCACACCGACGCCGGCGACGACGCGGGTGGTGCAGATCGAGCCCGGCCCGACGCCGACCTTGACGGCGTCGACGCCCGCGTCGACGAGGGCCTGCGCCCCCTCGCGCGTGGCGATGTTGCCACCGATCACCTGCACGTGCCGCGTGCCGGGGTCGGCCTTCAGCCGCCGCACCATGTCGAGCATGAGGCGGGCCTGGCCGTTGGCGGTGTCCACCACGAGGATGTCCACCCCGGCCTCGACCAGCGCCGTCACCCGGTCCCAGGCGTCGCCGAAGAAACCGACGGCCGCGGCCACGACGAGCCGCCCCTCGGCGTCCTTGGTCGCCGACGGGTACTGCTGGGTCTTCACGAAGTCCTTGACGGTGATCAGGCCGGCCAGCCGCCCGGCGTCGTCCACCAGGGGGAGCTTCTCCACCTTGTGCTTGGCCAGCAGCGACGCGGCGTCGTCGCGCGAGATGCCGACGGGTGCGGTGACGAGCGGCTGGGCCGTCATCACGTCGCGGACACGCAGGGTCGCGTAGTCCGCGGCGGCCACGAAGCGCAGGTCGCGGTTGGTGATGATGCCGACGAGGCGGTCACCCTCCTCCACCACCGGCAGGCCCGACACCCGGTACTTGCCGCACAGCGCGTCCAGCTCGGCGAGGGTCGCGTCGGGGCCGACGGTCACCGGGTCGGAGACCATGCCGGACTCGGACCGCTTGACGAGGTCAACCTGGTGCGCCTGGTCGGCGATCGGCAGGTTGCGGTGCAGCACGCCGACGCCGCCCTGCCGCGCCATCGCCACGGCCATGCGCGCCTCGGTGACGGTGTCCATCGCGGCGGAGACGAGCGGGACGGCGACCGAGATCTCGCGCGTGAGGCGGGAGGTCGTGTCCACCTCGGAGGGGACGACGTCGGTCTCGCCGGGCAGGAGCAGCACGTCGTCGAACGTGAGGCCGACGAACGCGAACGGGTCGGGCGCTTCCGAGGGGGGCTCGAGCACGCTCATCCGCCGATAGTAGTCGGCGGCCACGGGCTCCCGGCGCGGACCGTCAGCGGATGAGACCCCGGCGCAGGCCGATCGCGACGGCCTGCGCGCGGTCGGCCGCCGCGAGCTTGCGGAACAGCCGGCGGGCGTGCGTCTTGACGGTGTCCTCGGACAGGAACAGGTCGGCCCCGATCTGCGCGTTCGAGCGACCGTGGCTCATCCCGATGAGCACTTCCATCTCGCGCTTGGTCAGCTCCACGGGGGGCTGGGCCGGGCCGGCCTGACGAGGTCGCGGCAGGCCGTTGGCGCTCGTGCCCTGTGCGGGGGGCGGCGCTGCCGCGAGGCTGTGGGCGGCGACCGCCGCGAGCTCGCTCCGGTCGACGTCGGGGGCGAGGTACCCGCGCGCGCCGAGGGCGATCGCACGGTCCAGCGGGATCTCGTCGCCGGGGACGGCGATCATGATGATCACGGGTGGCGCCTCGGACTCGCGCAGGCGACGGATCGCCTCGATCGGGCCTGCCCCGGGCAGGTGCGCGTCCAGGAGCACGAGGGCCGGCGCGCCACGACGGGCGAGGAGCACGAGCTCCTCGACGGTGGCGGCGCTGCGCGCGGGGACGAGCGCGGGCACCGCGTGCGCAGCCGCGACGATGCGCTCACGGACGGCAGCGGAGCCATGGCACACGACGACGCCGGCCATCCGCCTCCTTCCACAGGGATCCCGGCACGGGCACCGGGACGGGGGACCCGTGTGCAGCAATCATCGGCCGCGATGGCCCCGGACGTTAGGCCGTTCGAGGGTGAAGAGCCAGGTCGGGCGGTTCACGCCCGGTCAGACGGCGGCCAGCACCTCGTGCAGGGCCCCGGTCAGGGTGCGCACACGGTGCACGTTCGCGGCCACGGGCAGGTCCGGCACGCTCTGGCCGTGGTGGACGAACACCGGCAGCCCGGCCCGGGCCGCCACGGCCGCCCGCACGACGGCGGCGACCCGCGTCCCGCCGTCGGCGGCCCCGACCTCGACGAGGACGGCGGCGGGCGCGACC
>JAEWQZ010000198.1 GCA_023460255.1 Actinomycetes bacterium | reverse complement strand
CCCGCGGACCGCCTCGACCTGCTGCCGGCCCGATGACGGCCGCCGTCGCCCCGCAGGCGGCGCCGGCGACCGCGGCCGTGCGCCGCGCCTCGCTCGCCGTGTTCGCGGTGTTCTTCACGTCAGGGTTCGCGTTCTCCGGGTGGGCGTCGCGGATGCCGACGGTGCGGGACGCCCTCGGGCTGACCCCCGCGCAGATGGGCGTGCTGCTCCTGGCCCTCGCGGCCGGCTCGGTCATCGCCCTGCCGCTGTCCGGGCTCGTCGTGCAGCGGCTGGGCGCGCGCCGCACGGTGGAGGTCGCCGGCGCGACGGCCGTCGCGGGCCTGCTCGTCGCCGTGGGGGCCGTGAGCCTGCACACCGTCTGGGCGACAGCCGTCGGCCTCTTCGCGTACGGCGCCGGCACCGCCGTGTGGGACGCGGCCATGAACCTGGAGGGTGCCGCCGTCGAGCAGCGCCTGGGCCGGGCGATGATGCCCCGATACCACGCCGGCTTCTCGTTCGGCACGATGGGCGGCGCCGCCATCGGGGCGGGTGCGGCGGCGCTCGGCGTCCCGCTCGGCGCGCACCTCGCCGTCGTGCTGGCCCTCGCCCTGGCCGGCGTGCTCACCGCGGCGCGCAGCTTCCTGCCCGAGGGCACGCACGCGGCGCAGCACGACGACGGGGCGGCCCCGGTGGGGGCGGCGGGCACCTTCCGCGCCTGGGGCGAGAGCCGGACGCTGCTCATCGGGCTCGTGGTGCTCGCCGCGGCGCTCGCCGAGGGGTCGGCGAACGACTGGCTGAGCCTGGCGGTCGTGGACGGCTTCGACGCGCCCGAGGCGACCGGGGCCGTCGGCTTCGCGCTCTTCGTCACGGCGATGACGACGATGCGGCTGCTCGGCACGGGCCTGCTGAACCGGTTCGGCCGGGTGACCACCCTGCGCATCACGGCGGGTCTCGCGTTCGTCGGGCTGCTCGTGTTCGGGCTGGCCCCGACGCTCCCGCTGGCCCTCGTCGGCGTCCTGGTCTGGGGTGCCGGGGCGGCGCTGGGCTTCCCGGTGGGGATGAGCGCCGCCGCCGACGACCCCCGACGGGCACCGGGCCGCGTCGCCGTCGTCTCGACCCTCGGCTACACGGCCTTCCTCGCGGGCCCGCCCGTGCTCGGCCTCCTCGCCGACCACGTCGGGTACCGGCACGCGCTGCTGGCGGTGGCCGTGCCGACCGCGATCAGCCTCCTGCTCGTCGGCGTGACCCGGCCGCTCACGGGCACGCTCACGGGCACGGAGCCGACCCCGGACGCCGCGGCCGACGACCCGGCGTCTAGCCTGGCCCCGTGACCCGCGCCCCCCGGCTCGCCGAGCTGACCACCCTCCGCCTCGGCGGTCCGCCCGCCCGACTCGTGGAGACGACCACGGAGGCAGACCTCGTCGCCGCCGTGCGCGCCGCGGACGAGGGGGGCGAGCCGCTGCTCGTCCTCGGCGGCGGCTCGAACGTGGTCGTCTCGGACACGGGCTTCCCCGGCGTCGTCGTGCGCGACACGCGCCGGGACGTCGTCGTCGAGGGCGACGTCGGCACGTGTGGCGGCGCGAGCGTCCGCGTGCCCGCGGGCACGCCCTGGGAGGACGTCGTCGACCGGGCGGTCGAGGAGGGCTGGGTCGGCGTGGAGGCGCTCACCGGCATCCCCGGCTCCACGGGCGCGACGCCCGTGCAGAACGTCGGCGCGTACGGCCAGGAGGTGGCCGGCGTCGTCTCCACGGTCCGCGTGTGGGACCGGGCGCAGGGACGCGTGCGGACGCTCGCCGTGGGCGAGCTGGGCTTCGGGTACCGCACGTCGGTGCTCAAGCGCTCGCTGCGTGCGGAGGGGTCCGACGGTGGTCCGTCCGGATGGGCACCGACGCCGCGGTTCGTCGTCCTGGACGTGGGCTTCCAGCTGCGGCTGGGCGCCCTGTCGGCGCCGATCGCCTACCCGGAGCTGGCCGCGCTGCTCGACGTGCCCGTCGGCCAGCGCGCGCCGCTGACCGAGGTGCGCGCCGCCGTCCGCCGCCTGCGCGCGCGCAAGGGCATGCTGCTCGACGCCGCCGACCCGGACACGTGGAGCGCGGGCTCGTTCTTCACCAACCCCGTGCTGGCGGTGGACCTCGCGGACACGCTGCCCGACGGCGCCCCCCGCTACCCCGTGCGGACGGCCGTGCCGGAGACCACGACGGGCCCGTCGCTCGGCGCGATCGACCCCGGGCTGGTCAAGACGAGCGCGGCGTGGCTCATCGAGCACGCGGGGTTCGGGCGGGGCTTCGGACTGCCGGGACCGGTCGGGGTGTCGACCAAGCACACGCTCGCGCTGACCAACCGCGGCGACGGGACGACCGCCGAGCTGCTCGCGCTCGCCCGGACCGTCCGGGACGGGGTGCGCGAGCGGTTCGGGGTGACGCTCGAGCCGGAGCCCGTGCTGGTCGGCGTCAGCCTGTAGGCGCTGGTCGGCCGGCGGGCCCCATGAGGGCGCCGCGGACGGCGGCGAGGATCTCCTCGTCCGTCAGCCCGGTGGTCCGTGCGACGCCGACGAGGTGGGTGGCGGCGTCCTGCACGGCGGTGTCGGGTGCCGGGGTCCCGTCGGCGACGACGGTGCCGGTGCGGCGCCGGGTCACGACGACGCCGGCCGCCTCCAGCTCGCGGAACGCCCGGGCCACGGTGCCGGTCGCGACGCCGAGGTCGGCGGCGAGCGCCCGGATGGTCGGCAGCCGGTCGCCGGCGCGCAGGTGCCCGGCCGAGACGTGCCCGAGCACCTGGAGCCGGATCTGCTCGTACGGCGGGACGCTCGAGGTGAGGTCCACCTCCACGGCGATGGTCATGACGCCGCCCGGGGTGCCGCGTGGTCCGGCGATGGCTCGTGAGCGGGGTCCGCCCCGGCAGCTCGGGGGGTCCTGGGGCGCAGGCGGCCTGCGGGCAGGAGGGCCGCCACGACGCCGGTGAGCAGGATGAGCCCCGCGATGACCAGACAGGCGTACCCGACGGCCACCGACTCGAGCTCGTACATGCCCGAGAGGTGGATCGTCCCGATCGCGAAGACGTGGTCCGCGGCCGTCGCCGCGAGGATCAGCTGGACCCCGCGCAGCACGCGATGGGCGGACAGGCGGCGGGCGGCGGCATCGTGCTCGGGCGGACCGCCGAGGCCGACCCGGTCGCGGACGACGGCGACGACGCCCCGCGCGGCGGCGAGGAGGGCGATCGCCGTCACGGCGATCAGCGCAGGGAGGAGAACGACGGCCGCGTGCAGACGACCGCCCGTGGCGAACACGACGAGCAGAGCGACGAGCGCGGCGATCGTGAGCCCGACCCACGCGAGCGCCAGGCGCTGGAGGCGGGCCGGTGTCGGGTCGTCGCGGGGGACGAGCGTGGCCCTTCGCAGCTGACCGGCGGGCCGAGGCCATCGCCAGGCGCCGAGCGCGTGGACGCCGAGGTACGTCAGTCCGACCAGCAGCGGCCACGCCGTGCCCAGGGCCGCCCGGAGGACCTTGAGCGTCGTGTCCTCGTGACTCCGCCACGTGTGCCCCATGTGGAAGGACAGGACGTCGAGGGCGAGCGCCGCGGCCACCCCCAGCGCGCAGGCGGTCGCATGGACGACGGCGGCGTGGCGCCGGGCCTGCCCGGCCAGCTCCGACGACGACGGCGCGGGCCGTGGCCGAAGGACCAGCGCCATCCCGCCGGCTCCGACGAGCGCCAGCACGATGGCCACGGTGAGCAGCGTCCCGGGCTCGAGATCGAGGTAGTACCCGACGTAGGTGGTGAGCACGTCAGCCGCCGATCCCCGCGTTGACCGGGTCGGCCGCGGGCGGGGCGACGAGGGCAGGTACCCCGGGCACCGCGGGCGGGGCGGGGATCGCTGCGACCACGAGGGACCCGACGCCGACGACGACGCCGAGGACGGCCGCGGCGACGCCCAGCGCCCGCAGCTCGACGCCCTGGAGCGCGATGCCGGCCACGACCAGCACCCCGGCGAGGGAGCAGCCGACGACCAGCACCGCGC
>JAEWQZ010000197.1 GCA_023460255.1 Actinomycetes bacterium | reverse complement strand
GATCCGGACGGTCCAGCCCCCGAGAGTCGTCCGGGAGAGGTCGGCACCGTCCGGTAGTGTGGAAGCCCGTGGCAGAGCGCGCGCATCGACTCTCCGGGCGGTCGGACTTCGTGACCCGGCACATCTTCGTCACGGGAGGCGTCGCCTCCTCGCTCGGCAAGGGGCTGACGGCCTCGAGCCTCGGTCGGCTCCTGCGGTCCCGCGGTCTGCGGGTCACCATGCAGAAGCTCGACCCGTATCTCAACGTCGACCCCGGGACGATGAACCCGTTCCAGCACGGCGAGGTCTTCGTCACCGACGACGGCGCCGAGACGGACCTGGACATCGGCCACTACGAGCGGTTCCTCGACGTGCCGCTGTCGGCGCAGGCGAACGTGACGACCGGGCAGATCTACTCCACGGTCATCGCCAAGGAGCGGCGCGGGGAGTTCCTCGGCGACACGGTGCAGGTGATCCCGCACATCACCGACGAGATCAAGTCGCGGATGCGCGCGCAGGCGGGGCCCGACGTCGACGTCATCATCACCGAGATCGGCGGCACCGTCGGCGACATCGAGTCGTTGCCGTTCATCGAGGCAGCACGGCAGGTGCGTCAGGACGTCGGACGCGACAACGTGTTCTTCCTGCACGTCTCCCTGGTGCCCTACCTCGCACCGAGCGGTGAGCTGAAGACGAAGCCGACCCAGCACTCCGTCGCCGCGCTGCGCAGCATCGGCATCCAGCCCGACGCCCTGGTGCTCCGGTCCGACCGTGAGCTGCCCGACTCCACGAAGCGCAAGATCGCCCTCTTCTGCGACGTCGACGTCGAGGCCGTCGTCACCGCCGCCGACGCGCCGAGCATCTACGACATCCCGCGCGTCCTGCACCGCGAGGGGCTCGACGCGTACGTCGTCCAGCGCCTGCGGCTGCCGTTCCGCGACGTCGACTGGAGCGCGTGGGACCGGGTGACCAAGGTGGTCCACCACGCCGCGGACGAGGTGGAGGTGGCGCTGGTCGGCAAGTACGTGGACCTGCCGGACGCCTACCTGTCGGTCAGCGAGGCGCTGCGGGCGGGCGGCTTCGCCAACGACACGCGGGTGCGCATCCGGTGGGTCGCCTCGGACCGGTGCGCGACGCCCGACGGCGCCGAGAAGGCACTCGCCGGGGTGGACGCGGTCCTCGTCCCGGGCGGCTTCGGCGTCCGGGGGATCGAGGGCAAGGTCGGCGCCCTCACCTGGGCCCGCACCCGCCGCGTGCCGACCCTCGGGCTCTGCCTGGGCCTTCAGGTGATGGTCATGGAGTACGCGCGATCGGTGCTCGGGCTGGCCGGTGCGTCGTCGTCGGAGTTCGACCCCGGCACGGAGCACCCCGTCATCGCGACCATGGCCGAGCAGCTGGCGATCGTCGAGGGTGACGGTGACATGGGTGGCACGATGCGCCTCGGCGCCTACGACGCCGCGCTGGTCCCCGGGACGGTCACGGCCAAGGCGTACGGGACGGACCGCGTGAGCGAGCGGCACCGGCACCGCTACGAGGTGAACAACACCTACCGCGCCCAGCTCGAGGAGGCGGGCCTGGTGATCGCCGGCACCTCGCCCGACGGCTCCCTCGTGGAGTTCGTCGAGCTGCCCGCCGACGTCCACCCGTACTACGTGGGCACGCAGGCACACCCGGAGTTCCAGTCGCGCCCCACGCGGGCGCACCCGTTGTTCGCGGGGCTCGTGCGCGCGGCGCTCGACGTGCGCGCGGCGGCTGCCGCCGGCTCCGACGCCTGATGGAGCTCGCCGACGTCCCTGGTGAGCGGCCCGTCATCGACACCCGGGTCGTGCACCGCGGGATGATCTGGGACGTCCTCCGGGAGACCGTCGAGCTCGGCGACGCGGGGACGGTGACGCGTGAGTTCGTGCGGCACCCCGGTGCCGTGGCCGTGATCGCCCTCGACGACGACGACCGCGTCCTGATGCTGCGCCAGTACCGCCACGCGGCCGGCGGCGAGCTCTGGGAGCCGCCGGCCGGCCTGCTCGACGTCCACGGCGAGGAGCCGCTCGGCGCCGCCCGGCGGGAGCTGGCGGAGGAGGCCGACCTGGTCGCGGGCTCCTGGTGGTCGCTCGTCGACTACCTCAGCACCCCGGGGAGCAGCGACGAGTCGCTGCAGGTCTTCCTTGCCCGCGACCTCTCGCCGGTGCCCGAGGCCGACCGCCACACCCGCGAGGCGGAGGAGGCCGACATGGTCGCCGCCTGGGTGCCGCTGGACGACGCGGTGACCGCCGTGCTCGCCGGACGTCTGCGGAACCCGTCGACGGTGGCCGGGGTGCTGGCCGCCGCGGCCGCACGGGCCCGCGGCTGGACGGACCTGCGCACCGCGGGGTGAGCCTGGCGGCGACGACAAGGCAGGCGGGCCATTGTGGCGGCGTCACTCGGAGCGTCGCTGCTCCTGACTCCCGGCTGCGCGCCGGGACCATCCGAGAGCAACATCCCTCTCGTCGAGGTTGCCGGCTCGCGCGCCCGGGAGTTCCGGACTCTCGACGAGCTGGCCGAGCAGGCGAGCGCGGTCATCCTCGCCCATCCGATGGGGGAGCAGTTCGAGGTTCCCCTCCCTCCCGAACAGGGCGGCACCGCCGACTCCGCCCCGACGGTCTACGTCCGCCTCGCGGTGGAGCGAGTCATTGCGGGCAGTCTCGACGCTGCGGAGATCGACCTCGTCAGCCCGGGCATGGACCAGCACACCGGCCGATGGAGCCTCCGCGAAGGCGGCCCGTACGTCCTGTTCGTGACCCCCGTGATGTATGCGGCCGGTGAGCCGGCGGGTGGATACGTGGCCGTGGGTGGCCCGGCGGGTGTCTTCGCGTCACCGGGACGCGGCGACGCGTTTGTGCGGGTCGACGCGGCGAGTACCCGACTGCCCGAGCGGATCGTCTTGGGGACCACACCGATCCCGGCGCCCACGGCGTCCGAAGCGGAACTGATCCGCCGCGGTCCTCGCTGAGGTCGGTCGCGGGGCCGGCGGCCGTCGTCGCGCTCGCCTCGGCGGGCTGAGTCAGCGGGGCAGGCGCAGCCAGGCCCAGGTGAGCGTCGCGGTGAGCAGCCCGGTGCCGAGCAGGTGCACCCCGACGAGCACCTCGGGCAGCCCGGTGAAGTACTGCACGTACCCGATCAGGCCCTGCGCCAGGGTGACGGCGACCAGGGCCCACCAGGTGCGACGCGTCCAGGGGGGCGCGTCGGCGCGGTGGAGCAGCCACACGCAGGCGGCCAGCAGCGCGAGGAACGTCCACACGGCTCCCGCGTGCAGCTTGGCGACGAGCACCGGGTCGACGGCGTAGCGGAAGGCGACCTCGTCGTCACCGCCGTGCGGCCCGGCCCCGGTCGTGACGGTGCCGAGCACCATGAGGACGCCCCCGACGACGAGCAGGGCACGCCCGGTGACGAGCGTGCGGCGGTCGACCCGGGGCCGGCCGACCATCGGTGCGCCGTCGAGCACGACGAGGGCTGCAGAGGCGGCGACGAGCGCGAGCGAGACGAGCATGTGCACACCCACGACGGCGGGGTGCAGGTCCGCGAGCACGGTGATCCCGCCGATGACCGCTTGAGCGGCGACGCCCAGCAGCGGCACGAGGGCCAGGCGCCGGTACCACCGGGGTCGCAACACGTCGCGCCACAGGACCCAGGCGAGGGCGAGGGCGACGACCCCCAGGACGCCGGTCAGGGTCCGGTTGCCGAACTCGACGAAGGCGTGCGCGGGGGTCTCCGCGTGGAAGGCCGGGGTGAACTGCCCGGGCTCGCACTGGGGCCACGTCGAGCAGCCGAGGCCGGAGCCGGTGAGCCGGACGGCGCCGCCGGTCACGATGATCCCGATCTGCGCGGCCAGGTTGGCCCACAGCAGGGACCGGGCGCGACGGGCAGGTGCCGGGGGGCCGGCGTCCGGCACCCGCGGCGGCGAGGGGGACTCGGTCACGCTGCTCACGCGGCTAACCGTACGCGTCCGCCCGGTGGGCCGGGGGCTCAGCTCCAGCGGAAGGTTCGAGCCGTCAGCGCGGCCGCGGCGGCCGTCCAGACCGCGAGGACGAGCAGGGAGGTGGCCGGGACGCCGTCGCCGGCGAGGGCCGCCCGGAGCCCCTCGCCGAGGGCACCGGACGGGAGTGCCGGTGCGATCGCGGCGAGCGGGCCGGGCAGGACGTCCGCGGGGAGCAGCACGGCACCGCCGGCCAGGAGCAGGACCCAGACGAGGTTCGCGACGGCGATCACCGCCTCCGCCCGCAGCACCCCGGCGATCAGGAGTGCCAGCGAGGTGAACGCGGCGGTACCGAGGAGGAGGACGCCGAGGGCCCCGGGGACGCCCGCCGCCGCGGGCCGCCAGCCCAGCGCCACGGCGACGGCGACGAGCACCGCCATCTGCCCGACCTGGAGGAGCAGCACCGCCCCGGCCTTGCCCGCGAGCAGCCCGGAGCGGCCCAGCGGCGTGGTCGCCAGGTGCCGCAGGACGCCGTTGCGGCGGTCGAACCCGGTGGTGATGGCCTGCGACGTGAACGCCGTCGACATGACGGCCAGGGCGAGGACGCCGGGCGCGACGACGCCGATCCGGTCGTCGTCGACGCCGATGTCCACCAGGGTCGTCCGCGCGAGGACGACCAGGAGCAGGACGGGCAGCACGAGCGTGAGGATCAGCTGCTCGCCGTTGCGCAGCACCGTGCGCGCCTCGACGAGCACCTGCGCTGCGACGCGACGTAGGGCAGGTGCCGCGGCGGGGGGCGCGGAAGGGGGCGCGGAGGCAGCCGAGGGTGCGGGGGCCGCCGCGGTCATCGCAGGCTCCGTCCGGTGAGGTCGAGGAAGATGTCCTCGAGGGTGCGGCGTCCGGTGGTCAACGACGTGACGAGCAGCCCCTCGTCACGCGCCCAGCGCGTGACGCCGTGCACCAGCACCGGGTCAGGCGCGGCCCGGACCTCGAGCGCGCCGCGGGGGCCGGCCACGACGTCCGCGGGGCGGCCCCCGTCGGCGAGCGAACGGGCGAGACGGGCTGCGAGCGCGTCGTCCGCGTCGTCGTCGTCGTGGGCGAGCGTCACGCGCAGCGATCCCGTACCGCCCGTGAGCTCGGCGACGGTGCCGGAGGCGACGGTCCGGCCGTCGTCGACCACCACGACGTGGTCCGCGAGCGTCTCCGCCTCGACCATCTGGTGCGTGGTGAGGACGATCGTGGTGCCGGACTCGCGCAGCTCGCGGACCAGGTCCCACACCGCCAGCCGGGCCTGCGGGTCGAGCCCTGCGCTGGGCTCGTCCAGGAATGCGACCTGGGGACGCCCGACGACCGCCATGGCGAGGGCGAGCCGCTGCCGCTGCCCGCCGGACAGCCGGCGCACCTGGGTACGGGCGAACGCCCCGAGGCCGAGACGGTCGCTGAGCTCGGCCAGGTCGCGGGGGGTCGCGTACATGCGCGACACGTGGCGCAGGGCCTCGGCGGCGGGCACGGTGCTCGGTAGGCCGCCGTCCTGCAGCATCACTCCGACGCGGGGCCGCAGGGTGCGCGCGTCGGCGATCGGGTCGAGCCCGAGGACGCGTACCGTCCCGCCGTCGGGTCGTCGCAGGCCTTCGCAGCACTCGACGGTGGTGGTCTTCCCGGCGCCGTTCGGGCCGAGCAGCGCGGTGACCGCGCCGGCGGCCGCCGCGAGGTCCAGGCCCTGCACGGCCGGGCGACCGCGGTAGGACTTCTCCAGCCCGGACACGACGACGGCGGGGGAGGGCACGTCCGGAGTCTAGGTGCCGCCCGGCCACGAGGTGCGACTCAGGTGAGGGTGACCTTCGTTGCATGGAACGAATTCGGCAACGACAATGTTGCCAATATCGACGCCCGTGAGCCGACGCCGCACAGCACGCGGCCGCCGCGTCCCAGCCGCAAGCAGCCCGGAGGGAGGAGCCCGTGCCCGTGACCACGTCCGCGACATCGTCCGCGCAGGTGGCACCTGCTCCGACGGTTCCCGGCGAGACGGCCCCCGCGGAGGAGGACTGCTCGACCCGGGACCGGATCCTGCGCCTCGTCGTCGAGGAGGGGCCGGTCACCGTCGTGCGTCTCGCGGCGGACCTCGACCTCACGCCGGCCGGTGTGCGGCGCCACGTCAGCGCCCTGCTGACCGCGGGCCAGATCGTCGAGCACACCGCCCCGGCCCTCGGTCGCCAGCGGCGCGGTCGCCCGGCGCGGGCGTTCGTCGCTACGTCGCGCGGCCAGTCGGCCCTGGCCGACGCGTACTCCGACCTCGCGGCCGAGGCGCTCGCCTACGTCGCACGCCTCGGCGGGGAGGAGGCCGTGCGCGAGTTCGCGCGCCAGCGCGTGCACGAGATGCACAGCCACCACGGGGACGCCGTCACCCGCACCGACGACGTCACCGAGCGGCTGTCCATCCTGGCCGACCGGCTGTCGGCCGACGGCTTCGCCGCCTCCGTGCGCCCGCTGCCGGGTGGGCGCGCCGTCCAGCTGTGCCAGGGCCACTGCCCGGTGCAGGCCGTCGCCGAGCACTTCCCCCAGCTCTGCGAGGCCGAGACCGCACTCTTCTCGACGCTCCTGGGCGTGCACGTCCAGCGACTCTCGACCCTCGCGACCGGCGGGCACGTGTGCACCACGCACGTCCCGCTCGCCGGCGCCCGACCGACCGCACCTGCCGCGACTGTGGAGGGAACCCCATGACGGCACCGACCGAGACCAACGCCGCCGCGACCGACGCCGCCACGAGCGACGCCGAGATCATCGCGTCGATCGGCACCTACGGGTACGGGTGGCACGACTCCGACGCCGCAGGGATGTCCGCCCAGCGCGGCCTGTCGGAGGAGGTGGTCCGGAACATCTCCGCGCTCAAGAACGAGCCCGAGTGGATGCTCAAGCTCCGGCTGAAGTCCCTGCGGCTCTTCGAGAAGAAGCCCATGCCGCACTGGGGCGCGGACCTGTCGGGCATCGACTTCGACAACATCAAGTACTTCGTGCGCTCCACGGAGAAGCAGGCCACCCGCTGGGAGGACCTGCCCGAGGACATCCGGCGCACGTACGACCGCCTGGGCATCCCCGAGGCCGAGAAGCAGCGCCTCGTCGCCGGTGTCGCGGCGCAGTACGAGTCGGAGGTCGTCTACCACCAGATCCGCGAGGACCTGGAGGAGCAGGGCGTGATCTTCCTCGACACCGACACCGGCCTGCGCGAGCACCCGGAGATCTTCGAGCAGTACTTCGGCTCGGTGATCCCCGCCGGGGACAACAAGTTCGCCGCGCTGAACACGGCCGTCTGGTCGGGCGGGTCGTTCGTCTACGTCCCGCCGGGCGTGCACGTGGAGATCCCGCTCCAGGCCTACTTCCGGATCAACACCGAGAACATGGGCCAGTTCGAGCGGACCCTGATCATCGCCGACGAGGGCTCGTACGTGCACTACGTCGAGGGCTGCACGGCACCGATCTACTCGAGCGACTCGCTGCACTCGGCCGTCGTGGAGATCATCGTCAAGAAGAACGCCCGGGTCCGGTACACGACCATCCAGAACTGGTCGAACAACGTGTACAACCTCGTCACCAAGCGGGCGACGGCGGCCGAGGGCGCCACCATGGAGTGGGTCGACGGCAACATCGGCTCCAAGGTCACCATGAAGTACCCGGCCATCTACCTCATGGGGGAGCACGCCAAGGGCGAGACGCTCTCCATCGCGTTCGCGGGCGAGGGCCAGCACCAGGACGCCGGGGCGAAGATGGTGCACGCCGCCCCGCGCACGTCGAGCTCGATCATCTCCAAGTCCGTGGCCCGTGGGGGAGGACGGACCTCGTACCGCGGTCTGGTGCAGGTGCTCGAGGGGGCTGAGTACTCGGCGTCCAACGTGCTCTGCGACGCCCTGCTCGTGGACCAGGTCTCGCGTTCGGACACCTACCCGTACGTGGACGTCCGCGAGGACGAGGTGTCGATGGGCCACGAGGCGACGGTCTCGCGGGTCAGCGAGGACCAGCTCTTCTACCTCATGTCCCGCGGCATGCCCGAGACCGAGGCGATGGCCATGATCGTGCGTGGCTTCGTCGAGCCGATCGCGCGCGAGCTGCCCATGGAGTACGCCCTCGAGCTGAACCGCCTCATCGAGCTCCAGATGGAGGGCTCGGTCGGCTGATGACGACTGCAGCTCCCGGCGCCGTAGCCCCGACCACCCCTGACCCGGAGACCGGAATGACGACAGACCTGGCCACCGACCACTCGCGCGCGCAGGCCGACGCCGCCCACACGCACGGCCGTGGTGGCGTTCCCGAGGCCTCGCGGGCCGAGCGACGGACGTCGTTCGACCCCGCGGACTTCCCGGTGCCCACCGGGCGCGAGGAGGAGTGGCGGTTCTCCCCGGTCGACCGGCTCGCCCCCCTGTTCGACGCCGACGGCGCCGGCCTGACCGGGACGCACACCCGCGTCACCGTGGTGAACGCGCCGGAGGTCGGCGTGGAGATCGTGGGCCGGGACGACCCGAGGCTCGGCACCGCCGGGCGCCCGGGCGACCGGGTTGCCGCCGCCGCGTGGGCCTCGTTCGCCGAGTCCACCGTCCTCACGGTGGGCCGCGAGGCCGCCGCGAGCACCCCGACGAGCGTGCGCATCGAGGGCACCCCGGGGGCCGAGGACGACAGGCCCGCCGCCGCCCACCTCCTGGTGCACGCGCAGGAGCTGTCCGAGGCGGTCGTCGTGGTGGACCACGTCGGCGTCGGGGCACTGGCGGAGACCATCGAGGTCGTCGCCGAGGACGGCGCGCACCTGACGGTCGTCTCGATCCAGGACTGGGCGCCCGGGGCCGTGCACGCGAGCTCCCACCGCGTGCGGCTCGGCCGGGACGCGGTCGTCAAGCACGTCGTGGTGACCCTCGGCGGGGACGTCGTGCGGGTCACACCGGACGTGGAGTTCACCGGGGAGGGCGGGGAGTTCACGGGCGTCGGCCTGTACTTCGCCGACGCCGGGCAGCACCAGGAGCACCGCCTGTTCGTCGACCACGCCGTGCCGTCGTGCCGCTCGCGGGTCGCCTACAAGGGCGCGCTGCAGGGCGTCGGTGCGCACGCGGTGTGGGTCGGTGACGTCCTGATCCGGGCCGTCGCGGAGGGCACCGACACCTACGAGCTCAACCGGAACCTGGTCCTCACGGACGGCGCCCGCGCCGACTCCGTGCCGAACCTGGAGATCGAGACGGGCGTCATCGAGGGCGCGGGCCACGCGTCGGCGACCGGCCGGTTCGACGACGAGCAGCTCTTCTACCTGCGTGCCCGCGGCATCCCGGAGGAGGACGCGCGGCGCCTCGTCGTGCGTGGCTTCTTCGCCGAGCTGATCGGCGAGATCGGCGTGGCCGAGGTCGAGGAGCGCCTCATCGCCGCGATCGAGGGTGAGCTCGAGCGCACCATGACGGCCCTCGCGGCGGCCGCCCCGACGCCGGCGGTGGCACCATGACCGCCCAGCTCGCCTGCCTGGCCGAGGACGTGCCCGTGGGCACCGCGCTCCGGGTCGAGCTCGACGGCGCCGATGGTGCGCCCGTCGAGGTGGCCGTCGTCCGGGACGAGGACGGCGAGCTCCACGCCATCAGCGACATCTGCAGCCACGGCCAGGTCTCGCTGTCGGACGGCGAGGTCGACGGCTGCACCATCGAGTGCTGGCTGCACGGCTCCACGTTCGACCTGCGGACCGGCAAGCCGCTGGCGCTGCCGGCCACCAGACCCGTCCCCGTGTACCCCGTGACCCTCGACGGCGACCGCGTGCTCGTCGACGTCGACGTGACCATCTGACTGAGGAGAGACATGTCCACGCTCGAGATCCGCGACCTGCACGTCAGCGTCGAGACCAAGGAGGGCGACAAGCCCATCCTGCGCGGTGTCGACCTGACCGTCTCGTCCGGGCAGACCCACGCGATCATGGGCCCGAACGGGTCCGGCAAGTCGACCCTCGCGTACTCCCTCGCCGGGCACCCCAAGTACCAGATCACCGGGGGCACCGTGACGCTCGACGGTGCCGACGTCCTCGCGATGTCCGTCGACGAGCGGGCGCGGGCCGGCATGTTCCTCGCCATGCAGTACCCGGTCGAGGTCCCCGGCGTCTCCGTGTCGAACTTCCTGCGCACGGCGAAGACAGCGATCGACGGCCAGGCGCCGGCGCTGCGGCACTGGGTCAAGGACGTGCGCGCCGCCATGGAGCAGCTGCGCATCGACCCGGCGTTCGCCGACCGCAACGTCAACGAGGGCTTCTCGGGCGGCGAGAAGAAGCGCCACGAGATCCTCCAGATGGAGCTCCTCAAGCCGCGCATCGCGATCCTCGACGAGACCGACTCAGGGCTCGACGTCGATGCGCTGCGGGTCGTGTCCGAGGGTGTCAACCGCGTCCGGTCCACCGGCGAGGTCGGCGTGCTCCTCATCACCCACTACACGCGGATCCTGCGCTACATCGAACCCGACTTCGTGCACGTCTTCGTCGACGGCCGGATCGCCGAGGAGGGCGGGCCCGAGCTGGCCGAGCGCCTCGAGGCGGAGGGCTACGACAGGTTCCTCGCGACGAGCGCCTGAGCGGCGTCGCCACGGTCCCGACAGGGGCCTTCCCACCCACCAACGGGAGCGACATGACCACCACCCTCGACCCGAGGCCGGCGGACGCTGCCCGCCTCTCGGCGAGCGAGCTCGCGGCGGTGCGCGCCGACTTCCCGCTGCTGCGCCGCACGGTGCGTGGCGGCCGTCCGCTGGTGTACCTCGACTCCGCCGCTACCGCGCAGAAGCCTGACGTGGTCATCGACGCCGAGCTGGACTTCTACACCGAGCGCAACGCCGCCGTGCACCGCGGTGCGCACCAGCTCGCCGAGGAGGCCACCGACGCCTACGAGACGGCACGCACCGAGGTCGCCGCTCTGGTGGGGTCGACTCCCGAGGAGATCGTCTGGACGGCGAACGCCACCGCCGGCACGAACCTCCTCGCCTACGCGATGTCCAACGCCACGGCGGGCCGTGGCGGGGCGGACGCCCGCCGGTTCGCGCTCGCGCCCGGCGACGAGATCGTCGTCACCGAGGCGGAGCACCACGCGAACCTCGTGCCGTGGCAGGAGCTCGCGGCGCGCACGGGGGCGACCCTGCGCTGGCTGGGCGTGGCCGACGACGGCCGGGTGCGCACCGACGAGCTGGCCACCGTGGTCACCGACCGCACGAGGCTCGTCGCCTTCGGGCACGTCTCGAACGTGACCGGCGCCGTGGCCGACGTGGGTGCCTTCGTCAGGCGTGCCCGTGAGGTGGGGGCCCTCACCCTGCTGGACGCGTGCCAGAGCGTCCCGCACCTGCCGGTCGACCTGGCCGCGCTCGGCGTGGACTTCGCCGTGTTCTCCGGGCACAAGATGTACGGCCCCACCGGCGTCGGCGCCTTCTACGGGCGTCGCGAGCTGCTCGAGGCCCTGCCGGCCGTGTCCACGGGCGGTTCCATGGTCGAGGTCGTCACGATGGAGGCCAGCACGTTCGCGCCCCCGCCGCAGCGGTTCGAGGCGGGCTCGATGATGGTCGCCCAGGCGGTGGCCATGGGCGCCGCGGCGCGGTACCTGCGCGAGCTGGGCATGGATGCCGTCGCGGCGCACGAGGCGGAGACGACGGCCCTGCTGCTCGACGCCGTGGCGGGGGTGCCCGGCGTGCGGCTGGTGGGCCCCGCGGAGCCGTCGGACCGCGTCGCTCTGGTCTCGTTCGCGGTGGACGGCGTGCACGCCCACGACGTCGGCCAGGTGCTCGACGACGCGGGGGTGGCCGTTCGGGTCGGGCACCACTGCGCCCAGCCCCTGCACCGCCGGTTCGGGCTCGCGGCCACCGCCCGCGCGTCGGCCGGGATCTACACGACGGCCGACGACGTGGCCGCGTTCGCCGCGGCGCTCGCCACTGTGCGGCCCTTCTTCGGTCTGGGGGTGGACGGATGAGCGGGGCGATGGAGCAGCTCTACCAGCAGCTCATCATCGAGCACGCCAAGGACCCCCACGGCAAGGGCCTGGTCGAGCCGTACGCGGCCGAGTCCTTCCAGGTCAACCCGACGTGCGGCGACGAGGTCCGGCTCCGCGTGCACCTGGCCCCCGACGGCGCCGTGCAGCGGCTCAGCTGGACGGGCCAGGGCTGCTCGATCTCCCAGGCCTCGATCTCGGTGATGTCCGAGCTGGTCGAGGGGCGCGCGGTCGCCGACGCGGAGTCGCTGGGGGAGGACTTCCGTGCCCTCCTGCACGCGCGCGGCGAGGGTCTCGACGAGGAGGCGGAGGACCGCCTGGGCGATGCGACCGCGTTCACCGGCGTCGGGCGCTACCCGGCGCGCGTGAAGTGCGCCCTCCTGGGATGGATGGCGCTGCGCGACGCGTTGGTGCAGGCAGGGGTCGCGAGCACGACGGGCGCGACGGGCACAGGCACGACGGGCGCAGGCACGACGGGCACCACGAGCACGAAGGAGGCGTGATGAGCGCACAGACCACGAACATCCCCAACGCGGCGGACGTCGAGGAGGCCCTGCGCGACGTCATCGACCCCGAGCTCGGCATCAACGTCGTCGACCTCGGCCTGGTGTACGGCGTCGCCATCGACCCGAACAACCACGTGGTCATCGACATGACCCTCACCTCGGCCGCGTGCCCGCTGACCGACGTCATCGAGGACCAGGCGGGCCAGGCCCTCGAGGGCCTCGTCGACGGCTACCGGATCAACTGGGTCTGGATGCCGCCGTGGGGCCCCGAGCGCATCACCGAGGACGGTCGCGCGCAGCTGCGCGCGCTGGGGTTCAACGTCTGAGGCGACTCAGAGGTCGTCGGTCGCGAAGGTGTCGCAGGCCTCGAGCGAGCCCTTGTTGTACCCGAACGTGAACCAGTTCTGGCGCTGGTCGCTTGAGCCGTGCGTCCAGGAGTCCGGGTCGACGCCGCCGCCCGACTGCTCCTGGATGTGGTCGTCGCCGACCGCCTCGGCCGCGGACAGCGCGTCGGCGAGCTGCTCCTCGGTGATCGGCTCGATGTACTGCCGTTCGCCGGGCTGGTCGCCGGTGAGGTTGATGCCCGCCGCGTTGCCGATGAACATGCCCGCGTAGCAGTCGGCCTGGAGCTCGATCCGCACGGAGTCGGACTCGGCGCCCGAGCCCCCGCGGTCGGCACGTTCCATGACGCCTGTGACGTTCTGGACGTGGTGCCCGTACTCGTGGGCGATGACGTAGATCTCGGCGAGCGGCCCGCCGGACGCGCCGAACCGGCTCTGGAGCAGGTCGAAGAACGTCAGGTCGACGTAGATGCCCTGGTCAGCAGGGCAGTAGAACGGGCCCGTCGAGGAGGACGCCTGGCCGCAGCCGGTCGAGATGCCGCCGCTGAACGAGTTGACCTCGGGCAGCGGCAGCTCGCCCTGGGAGGCGAAGACCTCGGTCCAGTACGCGTCGAGGAACTCGATCGACGCCTCGAGCCGGCAGTCGCGCCGCTCGTTGGCCGCCTCGACCGTGCAGCCCTCGATCTCCCCCGCCTGAGCGTCGCCGCCCCCGCCGCCCGCGCCCTGGAGACCCTCGAGCGCCGGAGCCACGTTCACGCCGGTGAACTGGTAGACCAGGAAGCCGATGATCGCCAGGATGCCGACGCCGCCGGCCGTGGCCGCGCCCTTGTGGCTCCGGACGCGTCCACCCTCGAAGCTGCCCTCACCGCCGAATGTCATGTGATCACGGTAGGGCCAGCCCGGGCCGGGCGCCCAGCGGCCCGCTGGTCAGTCGCCGACACCACGGGCTGCCAGGGCCTCGCCCGTCAGGCGTGCGCGTCCGACGGCACGGACGACGAAGGGGACCAGCGCGGCCCGGGGGGAGCGCTCGAGCCCGCGGGCCCGCGCGGCGTCGCGCACCTCGGTGAAGAGCCGTCCGAGCGCGGGGATCGTGCGCAGCATCAGGGCCACCGCCAGCGCGACGGCGTCGGGGTCGACGCCGAGGCGCCGGAACGGCCGGAGGGCCCGGACGAGCAGGTCGAGCAGGACGTCCACGGGAGTCGTGCCGGTGACGACGGTCGCCGCGACGACCACCGCGAGCAGGTCCGCCGCGACCTCCACCCCCAGTGCCGGACCCCGCTGCCACGCCTGGTA
>JAEWQZ010000196.1 GCA_023460255.1 Actinomycetes bacterium | reverse complement strand
CTCGGGGCCGGTCACGACGCGTAGGGGCGCGGCGGCGGGGCGTTCGGGTGCCGGGCGGCCGGTGGGTGCGCCGCGCGACGCCGCGCCGTCGTTCGGGCCCGGGAAGCGACCGGTGGGCGACGCGCCGTCCCTGGCGGTCGGCGACAAGGTGACGCACGACTCCTACGGTCTCGGCGTCGTCGTCGGGGTCGAGGGCGCCGGTCCGAACGCTGTCGCGAAGATCGACTTCGGCAGCGACGGCACCAAGCGCCTGCTGCTGCGCTACTCGCCGGTCACGAAGCTGTAGGCGCGCACGTCACCCGGACCACCTGAGCGACCGCGGACCAGGCGCCGGGCCGGTGGTCAGGCGCGCCTGCGACCTCCCACCGGGTGCGCCGACGCCCGCCCGCCATCGCTGACGGACGGGCGTCACCGGCCCGTCGCTGGGGCCCTCAGCCCACGCCGACGGGGACCGGGGCGGGCTGGGCCGGCGCAGGGCGGTCCTCGATGCGTGCGTGCTGGGCCCGCTCGATGTGCACGTGCGGGAGGAACCGCAGCCACCGCGGCAGGAACCAGTTGCGGTCGCCGAGCATGGCCATGACCGCCGGCACGAGGAGGGTGCGCACGACCGTCGCGTCGAGGATGATCGCGACCGCGAGGCCGAAGCCCATCTGGCTCATCTCCGCGAGGTCGGTGATCGAGAAGCCCACGAACACGGCGACCATGATCAGGGCTGCGCCGGTGATGAGCGACCCGGTCCGGCCCAGTCCGTGCTCGATCGCGTCGCGCACACCTTCACCTGCCGAGTGGCGTTCCTTGATCCGGCTCAGCAGGAACACGTGGTAGTCCATCGACAGGCCGAACAGGACCGCGAAGAGGAACACCGGGATCCAGGGCACCACGCCGCCGGACGCCGGCAGGCTCAGGGCATCGGCGAGCCAGCCCCACTGGTAGACGGCGACCAGCGCCCCGTACGCGGCGGCCGTCGACAGCACGTTGAGCAGCACCGCCGTGAGCGCGACCACGAGCGAGCGGAACGAGATGAGCAGGAGCACCAGCGAGGAGCCGAGCACGATGGGCGCGACCCACGGTGCGGCGTCGGACATCACGTCGTTGAAGTCGACGGTGCTCGCGACGTCGCCGTTCACGTAGGCGTGCGCATCCGTCCCGTCCAGGTATGACGGGATGAGCTCGCCGCGCATCCGGTGCACGGCGTCCTCCGCCTCGACCGTCGTCGCCTCGTACGCGTCACGCGTGTCGATGAAGGCCGTCGAACCCACCCACTCGGTCGAGGTCTCGGTGTATGCGGGGTCCGCCTCGACGGCGGCCGCGAGGGCTGCCACCTGGGAGCGCGCGTCGGTCGCGTCCGTGATGACGACGGTCGTGGACGAGTCCCCGTAGCCGAACTCGCTGGACAGGGTCTGCACCGCCCGCTTGAAGGCGACGTCCGGCAGGGAGTCGGTGGACGCGAACGACATGCGCATCGAGAGCACCGGCAGCGCGAGCGTGACCAGCAGGCCGGCGCCGACCGCGACGCCCACCCACGGCCGGCGCATGACCGAGCGGGCCCGCGCCTGCCAGCGGCGCGGCTCGGCACCCGGGTGCGCCCAGGGCAGGCGGCCGGCGTTGACCCGGTGGCCCAGCAGGCGCAGCAGCGCCGGCAACAGGGTGAGGGCGGCGAGCAGGGTGGTCGCGGCGACGACCATCGCGCCCGTGCCGAGGCTGACCATGATCGAGAACGGCACGACGAGCAGACCGGCGAGCGAGATGAGCACCGTGATGGCGGAGAAGAACACCGCGCGCGAGGCCGTGTCGCCGGCGATCGCGACGGCGTCGCGCACGGTCGCCCCGTGCGCCAGCTCCTCGCGGAACCGCTGGACGACGATCAGCGAGTAGTCGATGCCGAGGGCCAGACCCATCATCGTGATCATGTTGACGATGAAGAACGACAGGTCGAACGCCTGACCGATCGCCGCCGTCACGCCGACCGCCGCGAAGATCGAGGCGGCGCCGATGATCAGCGGCACGAGCGAGGCGACGAGCGCCCCGAACACGAGCACCAGGATCACCAGCGCGGCGCCGATGCCGATCATCTCGCCGCGCATCAGGCTCTCCTCGGCCATGGTGTCGAAGGTCGCGTCGGCCGACGCGTTGCCGTAGGGGTAGGCACCGACCTCATCGGTGCTCACCGCCGCGACCGCGTCGTTGAGCGCGGCACCGACGCTCTCGGGGGGTTCTGGGTCCAGAGTCGCGGTGAGCAGCGCCGTGTGCCCGGAGGCCGAGACCGGCTGCGGCTCGTCCGGCGTCGGCACGGCCACGTCCGCGACGCCGTCGACGCCACGCACGGCGTCAGCGGCGCGGGTCAGCGCGGCCTGGAACTGCGGGTCGCCGAACGTCAGGGCGTCCGACGTGACGACGATGGTCTCCCGCTGCGGGGCGGTGGCGTCGCCGCGGGCGTCCTGGTCGAGGTCGGCCGCCACGTCGGACTCGACACTCGTGAGGAAGGACTCCTCCTGCGAGAGCGCGCCGTCGAGCTGCGTGGACATCGCGCCGGCGCCGACGAGCAGCGCCGCCCACACCCCGACCGTCAACCACGGTCGCGCGGCACTGGCCTGCGCGATGCGGCCGGTGAAGCCAAGCCTCATGATCGTTCCCCTCGTCCAGCGCACATCGAGCGCGCATCCTCTGCGCCGCGGTGCACGTCCCGCGGCGTCCGAAAGCCTCCTGGCCGGTCGGGTCGCACCGCATCGGGGAAGCGCCGGGTCCGCCCCCTGAGCCGGACCGGGCTGTCGTCAGGTCGATCCCTGACTCGACCCCGACACCGGGGTGCGGGTGGTGCACCGCCGCCCGGTGAGGAGTCCAAGGGGCCCTGCCGACCCGGGCCTGGAACCGTTTAGGCAGGTCCGCGACGCTTCTCGCGCCCGCGCGCCGTCGGGACAATCTCCCCGGAGTCGCCGCAGGTAGGGGGAGCGCAGTGCGGGCGAGGATTGCTGCAGGGGCTGTGGCCGTCGCGATGAGCGCGGGCGTGGGGCTGCTCGGGGCTGGCAGCGCGCAGGCCGCAACGGGGTGCCGGGTGACCTACGCGGTGGCGAACCAGTGGCCCTCCGGGTTCCAGGGCGACGTGACGGTGGAGAACCTGGGTGACCCGGTCGAGGGATGGGCCCTGTCCTGGACCTTCCCGTCCGGGCAGTCGGTCGTGCAGGCGTGGAACGGCGTCGCGTCGCAGTCGGGTGCGGTCGTCACGGTGCGCGACGCGGGCTACAACGCGCGGGTGCCCTCGGGTGGTTCGGTGACGTTCGGGTTCATCGGCTCGCTGGGCGGGTCGGCGAACGTGGGGCCGACGTCGTTCGCGCTGAACGGGACGGCGTGCACGGGCTCGCCCACGCCGACACCGACACCGACGCCCACCCCGACACCGACGCCCACCCCGACACCGACGCCCACACCCACACCCACCCCGACCGACCCACCGGCCGGCGCGTGGCAGGCCGAGGACCTGGACCGCGGGGTCATCAGCGTGCGGTCCGGCAACGGCAACCTGGTGCAGTGGCGGCTCCTGGGCACCGAGCCCGGCTCGACAGGGTTCGACGTGTACCGCGACGGGACCAAGGTGACCGCCACGCCGGTCACGGGGTCGACGAACTACTACGACGCCGGGGCGGCGTCGAGCGCGAGCTACACGGTGCGCGCCGTCATCGACGGCGTGCCGCAGGCGGCCTCCGCGCCGTCGCTGACGTTCGCGAACGGCTACCTCGACGTGCCGATCTCCAGGCCCAGCTCCGGGCACGTGGCGAACGACGGCTCGGTCGGTGACCTGGACGGCGACGGGCAGCTCGAGATCGTGCTGAAGTGGGACCCGACCGACGCCAAGGACAACGCGCAGTCCGGGACCACCGGGAACGTCTACCTCGACGCCTACGAGCTCGACGGGCGTCGGCTGTGGCGCATCGACCTGGGACGCAACATCCGGGCGGGCGCCCACTACACCCAGTTCCAGGTGTACGACTACGACGGCGACGGCGCCGCCGAGGTCGCGGTCAAGACCGCTGACGGCACCCGCTCGGGCACGGGCCAGGTGGTCGGCGACCCGTACGCCGACCACCGCAATTCGTCGGGGTACGTGCTCTCGGGGCCGGAGTACCTCACGGTGTTCGAGGGCGGAACCGGCGCGATCGGCGCGACGACGGACTACGTGCCGCCGCGCGGCAGGGTGTCGGACTGGGGCGACAGCTACGGCAACCGGGTCGACCGGTTCCTCGCCGGCACGGCCTACCTGGACGGCACCCGGCCCTCCATCGTGATGGCCCGCGGCTACTACACGCGCGCCGTCGTGGTGGCCTGGGACTACCGCGAGGGCCGGCTCACCCGCCGGTGGACGTTCGACTCGGACGCCTCGGGCAACGGCTCCTACGCCGGGCAGGGCAACCACGCCCTGTCCGTCGGGGACGTCGACGGTGACGGCCGCCAGGAGATCCTCTACGGCGCCGCGGCGATCGACGACGACGGTCGCCGGCTGTGGAACACCGGCACCGGTCACGGCGACGCCGGTCACCTCGGCGACTTCATCCCGGACCGCCCGGGCCTGGAGTACTACAAGGTCACGGAGAGCGCGTCCCAGCCCGACGCGTGGATGGCGGACGCGCGGACCGGCCAGATCCTGTGGCGGACCTCCGCGACGAGGGACAACGGGCGCGGCGTCGCAGCCGACATCTGGGCCGGCAGCCCCGGCGCGGAGTCCTGGTCGTCCACGGACTCGCAGCTGCGCAACACCTCAGGCGCCGCCGTCGGGCGCAAGCCGTCCTCGACGAACTTCCTGCTCTGGTGGGACGGCGACACCGTCCGCGAGCTCCTGGACGGCACGTGGGTCGACAAGTACGGCACCGGTGGCGACACCCGTTTGCTCACCGGGTCGCAGGTGCGCAGCAACAACGGCACCAAGGCCACGCCGGTGCTCTCCGGCGACATCCTGGGGGACTGGCGCGAGGAGGTCGTCTGGGCCCGCTCGGACGACAGCGCCCTGCGGATCTACGCGACACCGCACGCGACCGACACACGCATGTGGACGCTGCTGCACGACCAGCAGTACCGCGTGGCACTGGCGTGGCAGAACACCGCGTACAACCAGCCGCCGCACCCGTCGTTCTTCCTCGGTGCGCCGTTCACGCTGCCCGGCCGGCCGAACCTGTACGTGCGCTGACCGACGCCGTAGCTCTGGCGGACCTCCGCCTCCGGCCCACCAGAGTGGAACGACATGCTGTCATCTCGTTCCACTCTGCGGTCCTCACCCCTCGTGTCGTTCCACTCTGGGCGTGGGGCGCGGCGACGAGGTGTGTGGGAGATCTCTCGATGTGAAGATATCCACGGCGCGCGGCTACGATCATCAGCGCCGACACCACTATGCCCGGGCGAGCGGCCGGGACACCCCGGCGCCGGCCCGCGAGAGGGAGGACCGACCAGGTGGACCTGTTCGAGTACCAGGCCCGGGACATGTTCGAGCGGCACGGCGTGCCGGTGCTGGGCGGCATCGTCGCCACCACGCCCGAGGAGGCGCGCGACGCCGCCGAG
>JAEWQZ010000195.1 GCA_023460255.1 Actinomycetes bacterium | reverse complement strand
CCCCGATGGTGGTGGCGCTCGACGGCCGGGCCGTGGGCGTCCTCGGCGTGGCCGACCGCGTGCGCGACGACGCGCGGGACATGGTCGCCGCCCTGCACGCCGCCGGCGTCCGCACGGTCGTCATGCTCACCGGCGACGACCGCCGGGTCGCGGAGACGGTCGCCGCCGAGGTGGGCATCGACGTGGTCCGCGCCCAGCTGCTGCCCGAGGATAAGCTGACGGCGGTCGCCGAGCTCCAGGCCGCGGGCCACACCGTCGCGATGGTCGGCGACGGCGTCAACGACGCCCCCGCCCTCGCCACCGCCGACATCGGCGTGGCCATGGGGGCCGCCGGCACCGCTGTCGCCGTCGAGACGGCCGACATCGCCCTCATGACGGACGACCTGCGCCGGCTCCCCCAGGCCGTGTCGCTGGCCCGGCGGACCGTCCGCGTGATGCGCCAGAACATCTCGATCGCGCTGGTCACCGTCGCGGTGCTGCTCGCCGGCGTCGTCGGCGGAGGGGTCACGATGGCGGTCGGCATGCTGGTGCACGAGGCGTCGGTGCTGCTGGTCGTCGCCAACGCGATGCGACTGCTGCGCCGTCGCGCCGACGAGGCACGTCCGGGCGTCGGACGCCCGGGTCAGCGATCCGGCACGAGCGCCGGGAGGAGGCGCGTCCCGAGCACCGCCGTCGCCTCCTCGGCAGGCAGCGCCCTGGCGAACAGCCAACCCTGAACCAGGGTGCAGCCGAGCTCGCTGAGCCGGGCCCCCTGCTGAGGGGTCTCCACCCACTCGGCGATGGTGGACATCCCGAGGGCACGAGCCATCGTGATGATGGCGCGCACCAGGGCCGCGCTCTCCTCGATCTCGGTGAGCTCGCGGACGAAGGGCCCTGCGATCTTCAGCGTGTCGAGCGGGAAGGTGCGCAGCAGGTGCAGCGACGAGTGGCCCGTGCCGAAGTCGTCGATGTGCAGGCCCACGCCGAGGTCCCGGAGCTCGGCCATGATGCGCCGGGCCTCGTCGGGGTCGGTCATGATGACGCCCTCGGTCAGCTCGAGGCACAGGCTCCGCGGCGGGACGCCGTGCGCCGCCAGGGCGGCCCGGACGGCGCCCGGGAACTCCGCCGACCAGAAGCTCCGGTGCGAGACGTTGACGGACACCTGGACCGGCTCGGACGTCAGCGCGCGCCAGGCGACGACCTGCTCGCACACGCACGCGAGCACCTGACGGTCCAGGGCGACGATCGCCGAGCTCGCCTCCATGGCGGGCAGGAACTCGGCGGGACCGACCAGCCCCCGCGTCGGGTGCTGCCACCGGACCAACGCCTCGAACCGGCGGACCGTGGGATCGGTCAGGTCGACGATGGGCTGGTAGTGCACGACGAACTCGCCGTTCGCCAACGCCGCGGCGACCTCGCCGCGCAGCTGCAGCCGCTCCAGCGCGCTCTGGTGCATGGACAGGTCGAACAGGCAGACGGCCCCGTGCTCCCGCTCCTTCGCGCGGTACATGGCCGTGTCGGCGTCACGCAGCACGTCCTCCGGGTCGCCGTACCCGGTCTCGGACGTCGTGATGCCGATGCTGGCCGTGAGCCTGACCTGCTGGTGCCCGAGCGCGACCGGTGCCGCGATGCGCTCCTGGATGCGCTCGGCCACCAGGAGCAGGTCCTCGGGCACCGGGTCGACGAGCAGGACCGCGAACTCGTCGCCCCCGAACCGGGCGGCGGTGTCGGTGACACGCAGCGTCGCACGGAGCCGGTCGCCGACCACGCGCAGCAGCTCGTCGCCGGCGAGGTGCCCGAGGGAGTTGTTGATCAGCTTGAAGCCGTCCAGGTCCAGGAAGAGCACCGCGAACCATCCGCCCTCCCGGCGATCGCTCCGGGCGATCTCGTGCCGCAGACGGTCGAGGAGGAACCGCCGGTTGGGCAGCCCCGTCACCTCGTCGACCAGTGCAGCGCTGCGCAACCGCTCCTCGAGCGCCTTGCGGGGGTCGATGTCCGAGACGGAGCCGACGAGACCCGTGCCCAGGCCGTCCCGCTCCACGCCGAGCGCACGGACGAGCACCCACGGGGTCGTCCCGTCCCGTGGACCCAGCCGACCCTCCACCTCGACGGCCACGCCGGGGACGTCGACGGCCCTGGTGACGGCCGCCATGACGGCGGCCCGGTCGTCGGGGTGGAAGCGGGAGCACAGCGACTCCACGGTGACGGCCTCGTCCGGCTGCACGGCCATCAGCTCGCGACCGCGGCCGGACAGGTAGACCTCCCCGGTGCCGGCCCGCCACTCCCACAGCCCGTCGTTCGCCGCCCGCGCCGCCAGCGCGTACCGCTCCTCGCTCTGCCGGATCTCCTCGAGCAGAGCCTCCTCCCGGAGCCGCTCCCCGAGCTGCGCGGCCCAGTGGTCGTAGTCGTTCCGCGTGACCGCGAACTCACGCTCCGACGTGCCGGTCACGCACAGCAGGCCGTGGTCGCCGGACACCCCCCGGACCGGGATGACGAGCGTCACCTCGCCGGCCGCGATGTCCGCGAGGTCGATGAGCTCGCGGGGCGGGAACTCCTGCACTGTGCACCGGGTCCCGCGGTACCGCTCGAGGCGGCCGTCCTCGGCGTGCACGCCCACGATGACGAGGCGCCCGTCCTCCGGCCGACCGTCCCAGAGGCCCAGGCACCCCCCGGTGATGCCGGCCTCGGCCAGCCAGCCCAGCGCGACGGGGTCCACGTCGCCGTGCGCGAGCAGGGTCACGCCGATGTCGAACTGCTTGTCGAACTCGAGCAGGAGCCGGTGCATGCGCGCCAGGTACGCGGTCGACCTCGTCTGGACGAGAGTCGCCGCGACCTGGGCCGCGGCGTAGCCGAGCAAGGGGCCGGCCCCAGCTACTGCCCCGTCGGCGGCGGCCGCGGCCCGGGTGAGCCGCTCGATGGACAGGTGCAGGAACGTGCGCACGCCCTCGTCGTCCCCAGCCACTGTCAGCGCCGACTCCACCGACCGTGCGATCGTCGCGTCGACGGCTGCGCGGAGCCCGTCGCCCGAGCCGCCGGGAGGGCCGTCGCCACCTGCGGCGACGATGTCGCAGACCGCCCCGACCATGGCCCCGACGACGGCGCCCAGGTCCCCCGGGCACGCCGCCGCGCTCGCCTGGCACCCGCACGAGGCCCGCTGCACGAGCGCCGTCGGGACCGTGTGCCGCCGGTGCTCGACCGGCCCGCCGCCCACCTCCGCGAGGAGGACCTGGGCGGCGACGACGCCAAGGTCGGTGAACCGCTGGCGTGAGGTGGTCAGCGGAGGGTCGTGGCGCCAGCTGGACTCGAGGTCGTCGAACCCGATGACGGCGACGTCCCGCGGCACCGTGACTCCGAGGTCCCGCAGGCCGCTGATCAGCCCGAACGCATTGCGGTCGGTCGCGGCGACGACCGCCGTCCACCCCGCGGCGACGACCGCGGCCGCGGCGTCCCGGCCGCCCTGCACCATGTCGTCGGACGCGAGGACCCGGTCGAACGGCGCCAGGCCGTGGTCGGCCATGGCGGCGCGGTAGGCGTCGTACCGCTCGACGGCGTCGCTGTGCCCGTCGTGCCCTACGAACCCGATCCGGGTGTGCCCGTGGTCGGCGAGGTGCCTGACGGACTCGCGGATCCCGGACACGTTGTCCACGGTGACCGAGGCGGCGTCGACGTCGCGGGTGTGCTCGGAGACCACCACGACGGGCGTGCCGGTCTCCCGGATCCGCCGGAGGTACTCGTCGTCCGTGGACCGCAGCAGCGCGACGAAGCCGTCGAGGTGGGCCCCGCCGAGCGCAGCGGCGGTCCCGACCGTCGGCCGGTAGGAACCGACCGTCTGGCCCGCGTCGAGGGTCTGGATCAGGGTCACCGAGCCGCCGGCCTCCTCGACCGTCTGCACGATGCCCGCGATGATCTCGCCCCAGAACAGGCCACCGGTCAGCGGGGTGAGCACCCCGATGCGGGGGCCGGTCCGGATGGCGGCTCTCGCGTCCGAGGCGCGCGCGACCGCGTCGTCGACCCCGATGGACACGGACACGACTACCTCTTCCTCGGGGCGGC
>JAEWQZ010000194.1 GCA_023460255.1 Actinomycetes bacterium | reverse complement strand
CGATGCACGTCAACGTGGCGGTCGACCCGCAGGTGCTGGGCGGCATGCGGATCGCGGTGGACGACGAGATCGTGGACGCCACGGTGCTGGCGCGCCTGGACGACGTCCGACGGAGGTTGGCCGGCTGACGGCCGAAGCGCCGCACCCGCGTTGCGGGGACCGGCACGGAGCACGTGACGGCACCGACAGGTGCCGGACTGACAGGAGAGAGCAGGATGGCTGAGCTGACGATCAAGCCCGAGGAGATCCGGGCTGCTCTGGACAGCTTCGTGGAGTCGTACACGCCGGCAGGCGCGGCTCGCGAGGAGGTCGGGCGGGTCACCCTCGCGGCGGACGGCATCGCGCAGGTCGAGGGCCTCCCCGGTGCGATGGCCAACGAGCTCCTCGAGTTCGAGGACGGCACGCTCGGCCTCGCGCTGAACCTCGACGTGCGGGAGATCGGCGTCGTCGTGCTCGGCGAGTTCACGGGCATCGAGGAGGGCCAGGTCGTCCGGCGGACCGGCGAGGTGCTCTCCGTCCCCGTCGGCGACGGCTACCTCGGCCGCGTCGTCGACCCGCTGGGCAACCCGATCGACGGCCTCGGCGAGGTCGCCACCGAGGCGCGCCGCGCGCTCGAGCTCCAGGCGCCGGGTGTGATGGCGCGGCAGAGCGTCGGCGAGCCGCTCCAGACGGGCATCAAGGCGATCGACTCGATGATCCCGATCGGCCGCGGCCAGCGCCAGCTCATCATCGGCGACCGCCAGACGGGCAAGACCGCGATCGCGATCGACACGATCATCAACCAGCGGGCGAACTGGGAGACCGGCGACCCGACCAAGCAGGTTCGCTGCATCTACGTCGCCATCGGCCAGAAGGGCTCGACGATCGCCGGCGTGCGCGCCGCGCTCGAGGAGGCCGGGGCGCTCGAGTACACGACGATCGTGGCGTCGCCGGCGTCCGACCCGGCCGGCTACAAGTACCTGGCCCCGTACACCGGCTCCGCGATCGGCCAGCACTGGATGTACGACGGCAAGCACGTCCTCATCGTGTTCGACGACCTGAGCAAGCAGGCCGAGGCCTACCGCGCCGTCTCGCTGCTCCTGCGCCGTCCGCCGGGCCGCGAGGCGTACCCCGGCGACGTCTTCTACCTGCACAGCCGCCTGCTCGAGCGCTGCGCGAAGCTCAGCGACGCGATGGGCGCGGGCTCGATGACCGGTCTGCCGATGATCGAGACCAAGGCGAACGACGTGTCGGCCTACATCCCGACGAACGTCATCTCCATCACCGACGGCCAGATCTTCCTCCAGTCCGACCTGTTCAACGCGGACCAGCGTCCGGCTGTCGACGTCGGCATCTCGGTCTCCCGCGTCGGCGGCGCCGCGCAGGTCAAGTCCATGCGCAAGGTGTCCGGCACGCTGAAGCTCGAGCTCGCCCAGTACCGCTCCCTCGAGGCGTTCGCCATGTTCGCCTCCGACCTGGACGCCGCGTCGCGCCAGCAGCTGGTGCGTGGTGCCCGGCTGATGGAGCTCCTCAAGCAGCCGCAGTACACGCCGTACCCGGTCGAGGACCAGGTGGCGTCGATCTGGGCCGGCACCCACGGCAAGCTCGACAAGGTGGCCCTCGGGGAGGTGCGCCGGTTCGAGCGCGAGATGCTCGACCACCTGCGCCGCCGCACCGACGTCCTCGAGCAGATCGCCACCACCGGCCAGCTCACCGACGACCTCGAGCAGCAGCTCGAGGCGGCGATCGACGAGTTCGCGACGGCGTTCCTCGCGGGCTCGTCGGAGCCCGAGGAGGAGGCACCGATCACGGAGACCGAGGCCGCCTCGGAGCAGCAGCAGGAGCGGATCGTGCGGGGCCGGGGCTGATCCGTGGCAGGCAACCAGCGCTACTACCGCCAGCGCATCCGCTCCACGCAGGCGCTGAAGAAGATCTTCCGCGCCATGGAGCTGATGGCGGCGTCGCGGATCTCCCGCGCCCGGGCCAGCGTCGAGGCGGCCGGTCCGTACTCGCGCGCGATCACGCGGGCGGTCTCGGCGGTGGCGGCCCACGCGGACGTCGACCACCCGCTCACGCGGGAGCGGCCGGAGACGAACCGGACGGCGGTCCTCCTCGTCACGGCCGACCGTGGCATGGCCGGCGCCTACTCCGCGGCCGTGCTGCGCGAGGGTGAGCGGCTCATCCGGGAGCTGACCGAGGCCGGTCAGGAGGTGCGGCTCTACGTCACGGGCCGCCGAGCGGTGTCGTACTACACGTTCCGGCGCCGCGAGCTCGCGGGCTCGTGGACGGGCTTCAGCGACGCACCCACCGCCGAGGTGGCGACCGAGATCGGTACGACCCTCCTCGACGCGTTCCTCACCGACCCGTCGGAGGGCGGCGTCGGCCAGCTGCACGTCGTCTACACGCACTTCGTCAACATGGTCACGCAGACCCCCCGCGTCATCCGGATGCTGCCGCTCGAGGTGGTCGACGCGCCGGTCGGCGACGACGTGCACGCCGACCCCGTGCCGCTGTACGAGTTCGAGCCGTCGCCCGAGGTGGTGCTCGACGCGCTGCTGCCGCAGTACGTGCGCAGCCGCATCCACTCGTTCCTGCTCCAGGCCGCGGCGTCCGAGCTCGCCGCACGCCAGCAGGCCATGCACACGGCGACCCAGAACGCCGAGGACCTCATCAGGAACTTCACACGGCTGGCCAACCAGGCCCGCCAGTCCGAGATCACGCAGGAGATCAGCGAGATCGTCTCCGGCGCCGACGCCCTGGCGTCCTGAGCACGAAGCGAAGCGAGGACACATGACTGCCACCACCACGCAGACGCCCGCCGGGTCCGCGGAGGCGCGCGCCACCGGCCGCGTCGCCCGGGTGATCGGCCCGGTCGTCGACGTCGAGTTCCCCGCGGACTCGCTTCCCGAGATGTACAACGCCCTGCACGTCGACGTCGACCTGAGCGCGCAGGGCGAGGGCGAGACGCGCTTCACCATGACGCTCGAGGTCGCCCAGCACCTCGGCGACTCGATGGTGCGCACGATCGCGCTGAAGCCCACGGACGGCCTGGTGCGCGGCGCCGTCGTCCGGGACACGGGCGCGCCGATCAGCGTCCCGGTCGGCGACGCGACCAAGGGGCACGTGTTCAACGTGACGGGCGACGTGCTCAACCTCGCCGAGGGCGAGCGGCTCGAGGTGACCGAGCGCTGGCCCATCCACCGCAAGCCCCCGGCCTTCGACCAGCTCGAGTCCAAGACCCAGATGTTCGAGACCGGCATCAAGGTCATCGACCTGCTCACGCCCTACGTGCAGGGCGGCAAGATCGGCCTGTTCGGCGGCGCCGGCGTCGGCAAGACGGTGCTGATCCAGGAGATGATCTACCGCGTCGCGACCAACCACAACGGCGTCTCCGTCTTCGCCGGGGTGGGGGAGCGGACGCGTGAGGGCAACGACCTCATCGCCGAGATGACCGAGTCCGGCGTCATCAAGCAGACGGCTCTCGTGTTCGGCCAGATGGACGAGCCGCCGGGCACGCGCCTGCGGGTCGCCCTGTCGGCTCTGACCATGGCCGAGTACTTCCGCGACGTGCAGAAGCAGGACGTGCTCCTGTTCATCGACAACATCTTCCGGTTCACCCAGGCCGGCTCCGAGGTGTCGACGCTGCTCGGCCGCATGCCGTCGGCGGTCGGCTACCAGCCGAACCTCGCGGACGAGATGGGCCAGCTCCAGGAGCGCATCACGTCGACCCGCGGCCACTCCATCACGTCGCTCCAGGCGATCTACGTGCCGGCCGACGACTACACCGACCCGGCGCCCGCCACGACGTTCGCCCACCTCGACGCGACCACCGAGCTCACGCGTGACCTCGCGGCGAGGGGCCTGTACCCGGCGGTCGACCCGCTGGCGTCGACGTCCCGCATCCTCGACCCGCGGTACGTCGGCCGGGACCACTACGAGACCGCGACCCGCGTGAAGTCCATCCTCCAGCGGAACAAGGAGCTCCAGGACATCATCGCGATCATGGGCGTCGACGAGCTGTCCGAGGAGGACAAGATCGTCGTCGCCCGGGCGCGCCGCATCCAGCAGTTCCTCTCGCAGAACACCTACATGGCGACGGCGTTCACCGGCGTCGAGGGCTCGACGGTCCCGCTCGCGGAGACCATCGAGGCGTTCGGCAAGATCTGCGACGGCGAGTTCGACCACGTGCCCGAGCAGGCGTTCTTCAACATCGGTGGCCTCGAGGACCTCGAGCGGGCGCACGACCGGATCACCAAGGAGCTGGGCTGACGCGCCCGGTCGGTCGCGTGAACCCCAGCCCTGCGCCGAGGAGGACGAGTGGCACATCTCGAGGTTGACGTCGTCGCGGCGGACCGCCGCGTCTGGCGGGGCACCGCGGCGATGGTCAGCGCGCCAGCGGCGGACGGCGACATCGGCATCCTGCCCGGGCACACCCCGCTGCTGGCGGTCCTGCGGGCAGGCGACGTCCGCATCCAGACGGCCGACGGATCGACGAGGACCGTGCAGGTGGACGAGGGCTTCCTGTCCGTCGACGACGACCAGGTGACCGTCGTCGTGCACGCCGCCAAGGAGTCCGGCGGGACGTCCGGCGACGCCGGGCGCGCGCGGGGCCGCTGAGGGCCGAGGGCGTGGAGGTCGTCGCGACGCTGCTGGGCCTGGGCTCGCTCCTGCTCGTGATCGTGGCGTTCCTCGTGCTCTACCTCTCGCGTCAGCGCACCCTGTCGCGTCGGGTCGCGTCGTTCGCGTGCCAGGTCAACGTCGGCGAGACGGTGCGCCGCCTGTGGCAGCCGGGGATCGCGCAGTACACCCACGAGCGGCTCCTGTGGTGGCGCACGCTGTCCCTCTCGCCGCGGCCGGCCCGCGTGTGGTTGCGCGACCGCCTGACGCTCGTCGAGCGCGTGCCGCTCGGCCAGGACGACGAGGACGGCCGTCCCCTGCTGCTCGTGCACTGCCGGCACGGTGACGAGGCGTTCCAGCTCATGCTCTCGGCCCCGGCGTACGCGGGTCTCGTGTCGTGGCTGGAGTCCGCTCCCCGCCGACCGGGCGGGCCCCTCTGATGCGGATCGTCGTGGCCCGGTGCGCGGCCAGGTACACGGGCCGGCTCACCGCCGAGCTGCCGCCGGCGACGCGTCTCGTGGTGGTCAAGGCCGACGGCAGCGTGCTCCTGCACTCCGACGGCGGTTCCTACAAGCCGCTGAACTGGATGAGCCCGCCGTGCTCCCTCGCCGTCACCGCGCCCGACGACGAGGCCACCGGGCGCGGCGTCGTGGAGGTGTGGCAGGTCCAGCACGCGAAGTCCGACGACCGCCTCGAGATCGAGCTGTACGAGGTGCTGCACGACTCCGCGCACGAGCTCGGCGTGGACCCGGGACTGGTCAAGGACGGCGTCGAGGCGCACCTGCAGAAGCTCCTCGCCGAGCAGATCCACCTGCTCGGCGGGGGACACACGCTCGTCCGGCGGGAGTACCCCACGGCCATCGGGCCGGTGGACATCCTCGCGCGGGACCGGGTGGGCGGCACCGTCGCCGTCGAGATCAAGCGCCGCGGGGACATCGACGGTGTCGAGCAGCTCACGCGCTACCTGGAGCTGCTCAACCGTGACCCCCTCCTGGCACCGGTCCGCGGGGTCTTCGCCGCGCAGGAGATCAAGCCGCAGGCCCGGGTGCTGGCCCGCGACCGGGGGATCGCGTGCCTCGTGCTCGACTACGACGCGATGCGCGGGGTGGACGACGTCGACAGCCGCCTCTTCTGACCCGCCGGTTCGGGACCCGAATCGCTTCGACCTAGGATGGCGGACCATGAGCGCTCCCGTCTCCCGCACCTTCCCGCCCGGCTTCGTCTGGGGCGCCGCCACGGCGTCGTACCAGATCGAGGGCGCCGTCGCCGAGGACGGTCGCCTGCCGTCGATCTGGGACACCTATGCGGCCACGCCCGGGCGGGTGCACGCCGGCGACACCGGCACGGTGGCCTGCGACCACTACCACCGCACCGCAGAGGACATCGGGCACATGCGGGACCTCGGCCTGCGCGCCTACCGCTTCTCCCTCGCCTGGCCGCGCATCCAGCCCACCGGGTCCGGCCCCTTCAACCCGGCCGGGCTGGCGTTCTACGACAAGCTCGTCGACGACCTGCTGGCCGCGGGGATCGACCCCGTGGTCACGATGTACCA
The DNA here is from genome assembly GCA_023460255.1 of Actinomycetes bacterium. Taxonomy (GTDB): domain Bacteria; phylum Actinomycetota; class Actinomycetes; order Actinomycetales; family Cellulomonadaceae; genus Actinotalea. Next base: position 7,642 of record JAEWQZ010000194.1, on the reverse strand, counting down.
CTGGGACCTGCCGCAGGCCCTCGAGGACGCCGGCGGCTGGCCCGTCCGCGACACGGCGCTGCGCTTCGCGGACTACGCGGCGAAGGTCGTCGACGCGTACGGCGACCGCGTGCGCGTCTGGACGACGCTCAACGAGCCCTGGTGCTCGGCGTACCTCGGCTACGCCTCGGGCGTGCACGCGCCGGGGCGGACGGAGCCCGCCGCCGCGCTCGCCGCGGTGCACCACCTCAACCTCGCGCACGGCTTCGGCGCGCGCGCGGTCCGGGAGGGCCTCGGCGACGCCGCGACGCTCTCGCTGACGCTGAACCTGCACGTCGTCCGGCCGGACGACCCGGCGTCGGCGGAGGACGTCGACGCGGTGCGGCAGGTCGACGGCCTCGCGAACAGGGTCTTCCTCGAGCCCGTGCTCGACGGCCGCTACCCGCAGGACGTCCTCGCCGACACGGCAGGCGTCACCGACTGGTCGTTCGTGCAGGACGGGGACCTGGCGATCACGCACACGGGGCTCGACGTCCTCGGGCTGAACTACTACTCGACCCAGCGGGTGCGCCGGTACGTGCCCGACCACGTGAAGATCACGGCCGACGGGCACGGCGCCTCGGCGCACAGCGCGTGGGTGGGTGCCGACGCAGTCGAGTTCCTCCCGCAGCCGGGCCCGTACACCGCGATGGGCTGGAACATCGACCCGAGCGGCATGGTCGAGATGCTGCTGCGCATCCACGAGCGCTACGCCCTGCCGATGATGGTCACCGAGAACGGTGCCGCGTTCGACGACGTCGTCGCGCCCGACGGGCGCGTGCACGACGAGGCACGCATCGACTACCTGCGCCGGCACGTGGACGCCGTCGGGCAGGCCATGGCGGCGGGCGCGGACGTGCGCGGCTACTTCGTGTGGTCGCTGATGGACAACTTCGAGTGGGCCTACGGGTTCAGCCGCCGGTTCGGCGTCCTGCGCGTGGACTACGACACGCTCGAGCGCACGTGGAAGGACTCCGCGTACTTCTACCGGGACCTGGTCACCGGCGGCGCGATCCCCGGGGCCGACTGGGCGCCCCCGGCCTGACGTCGCCGCCGAGCCGACAACGCGGAGAATGGGTCCATGCCGTCCAGCCGTCGCTCGAGCAAGCGCCCGTGGTCCGGGCCCCACCCCGAGCTCGACGAGTCGCGCGCCCGGGCGGGCACCCGCAACGAGTCGGGGCCGGACGGCGACTGGGTGGTGCGCTCGCTGAGCGGTGCCGCCGCGGCCAAGGCGTACCTGTGCCCGGGGTGCCGGCAGGAGATCCCGCCCGGGACGGCGCACGTCGTCGCGTGGCGGGCCGATCACGTGCTCGGCACCGACGCCGCGATCGCCGACCGCAGGCACTGGCACACGGGGTGCTGGCGCGCGCGGGACCGGCGCCGATGAGTGCGCGGCCGGCCCGCCCCCGTCTGGTCGCCTCGGACCTCGACGGCACCCTGCTGCGCGAGGACGGGACGGTCTCGCCGCGCACCGAGCGTGCGCTCGCCGCGCTCACCGGCGCCGGCATCGACCTGGTGCTCGTCACGGCCCGTCCGCCGCGCTGGGTGGACCACCTCACGTTCGTCCCCGCCCACGGCGTCGTGATCTGCGCGAACGGCGCGGTGGTGTACGACGTCGCGCGGCGTCGCGTCCTCGAGCATCGCGCGATGCCCGACGACCTGGTCGCCGCGCTCGCGGCCGACCTGCGCACCGCGCTGCCCGACGTCACGTTCGCCGCGGAACGCCTGGCCGGGTTCGCCACCGAGAGCGCCTACCGCGGGCCGCACCCCCTGCCCCCCGACGTGGTCGTCGCCGACGCGATCGAGCAGACCCTCGACGGGGGGACCGTGAAGCTCCTCGCGCGCAGCCCGACCGTGCCGGACGAGGAGATCGTGGCGCGGGTGGACAGGGTCCTCGCCGGGCGGGCGATGGTGGCGCACAGCGGTGCGGACGGGCTGGCGGAGGTGCACCACCCGGAGGTCTCGAAGGCGGCGGCGCTGTCGCGCTGGGCCGCCGAGCGGGGGCTCGGTGCAGCCGACGTCTGGGCGTTCGGGGACATGCCGAACGACCTGCCGATGCTCGACTGGGCGGGCCGGTCGTTCGCCGTCGCGAACGCCCACCCGACGGTCCTCGCCGCGGCCGACGAGGTGTGCCCGGCCAACGAGGACGACGGAGTGGCCGCGGTCCTCGAGCGCCTGCTCGTGGACGGGCCGGACGCGGCCGGGGCGCTGGTGCGTCGGTAGGCTCGGCACGGTGGAGCCGACCCAGCCGCACGAGATCCGCGCGATGAGCGTGCTGCCCGCCCGCCGCGAGGAGATCGAGCTGCACACGGCCGACGGCCTGACGCTCGTGGGCGAGCTCGCCCTCCCGGCGGACCGGGCGCCCCTGGCCACCCTCGTCACGCTGCACCCGCTGCCGACGCACGGTGGGTTCATGGACAGCCACGTGCTGCGCAAGGCCGCGTGGCGGCTGCCGGCCCTCGCGGACCTGGCCGTGCTCCGGTTCAACACACGGGGCACCGCGAGCGCGCGAGGGCGCAGCGAGGGCAGGTTCGACGGCGGTGTCGCCGAGCGCTTCGACGTGCATGCGGCGATCGAGTACGCCGAGTTCCACGACCTGCCGCGCCGGTGGCTCGTGGGCTGGTCGTTCGGCACCGAGCTGGCGCTCATGCACGGCGCGGACCCGTCGGTCGAGGGTGCGATCCTCCTCTCGCCTCCGCTGCACCGCGCCACCGACGCCGACCTGGCGGCCTGGGACGCCTTCGGGCGGCCCCTGGTCGTGCTCGTCCCGGAGCTCGACGACTTCCTACGGCCTCAGGAGGCGCGGCGCCGGTTCGCGGCGGTCCGCCAGGCGGAGGTGATCGCCGTCGAGGGCGCGAAGCACCTGTGGGTGGGTGAGGCGGCGGTGCGGCGGGTCCTCGACGAGATCGTGGCGCACGTGCTCCCTGGACACGACCCCCTACCGACCACCTGGGCGGGCACGATGGGCCCCGAGGGCAGTGACGACGTGCCCGACGACGACGAGCAGGACCACACCACGGGCGCCCCGACGGGTGCCCCGAAAGGGGAGCGATGACCACCGACGGGATGCTGGCCCTGCACACGCTCCGCCGCGGCGTCCCCGGCGCGCTGCCGCTCGTGCTCCTGCACGGGTTCCCCGTGGACCACCGGATGTGGTGGGACGTGACCGATCTGCTGCCCGGCGAGCGGACGGTGCTGGCTCCTGACCTGCCGGGGTTCGGCAGGTCGCCGTCCGGGCCGGACGTCGCGGCCGCCGTCGGGGCGGACCCGGAGGTGCCCTCCATCGACGTGATGGCCGACGGCCTGGCGGCGACGCTGCGTGGCGCCGGCGTCGAGCGGGCGGTGGTCGCTGGGCTGTCCATGGGCGGCTACGTGGCCCTCGCGCTCGCCGAGCGGCACCCCGGGATGGTCGCAGGGCTCGGTCTCGTCGACACGAAGGCCACGGCCGACGACGACGACGCCCGGGCTCGGCGCGAGGAGGTGGCCCGGCAGGTGCTCGCCGAGCAGCGGGTGGAGGCGGTGTACGGGATGCGGACCTCGGTGATCGGCGCGACGAATCGCATCGCCCGTCCCGACCTCGTCGAGCGGATGGCGCAGTGGATCTCCGACCAGGGGCCGCACGCCGTGGCGTGGGCGCAGCGGGCGATGGCAGCCCGTCCCGACCGCACCCACGTGCTGACGGCCTTCACCGGCCCGGCGCTGGTCGTCGTCGGCGAGGAGGACGACATCTCCCCGCTCGACGTGGCGCGCCGGATGTCCTACCTCCTGCCGGACAGCGACCTGTGGATCGTGCCGCGCTCCGGGCACATGACGAGCATCGAGAACCCGCAGCCGGTCGCGTCGGCGCTCAGTCGGCTGCTGCGCCGTGCGGAGGCCGCGCACCCCGTCGGCTGAGGCCGGGTGTCGCCGGTCGGCTGTCGCGGACGGTCGGTCCGTGCCGGCCGCTCAGCGACGCGGCGGGTCGCCCAGGGCGATCCGGAGGGCGTCGACGAGGTCGAGCGACTCGCCGTCCCGGGCCCCCTTGCCGAGGATCAGGGGCGGGTCGCTCGGCTCGATCGTCGCGCCGGTCACGAGCGAGCGGAGCTTGCGCGGGGCGCTGAGCACGTAGAACTCCCCGTCGGTCCCCACGGCGACCGTCCGGTTGCGACGCAGGTACCACCCGCGCAGGGATGTCCGGAAGCTCAGCCGACCGTCGTAGCTGCGCGCGTGCAGCGCCACGGGGGCGATGCCGCGGCGCCCCGCCTCGGCGACGAACTCGGCGATCATCGCGCGTGCCTGGGCCGACTCCGCGACCCGCCGCCGCTCGAGCTCACGGGCGTGGGCGGCGGCGGCCTCCTTGCGGCCGTCCCGCCAGTCGTCAGCCACGCCGGCGGGAGCCGCGGGCCGAGTGGTCGGCGACCTCAGCCGTGCCCTCCTGCGGGTCGTCGGTGACGTCCTCGGCGGGCTGGTCTGCGACCTCCTCGGCCCCTGCCTCGTCGGCGGCGACCTCCGGCTCGGGCTCCTCGTCGGCCTCGGGCTGGTCGGCGACCTCCTCGGCCACCGTCTCGTCGGCGGCGACCGGCTCGGGCTCCTCGTCCGTCTCCGGCTCGCTGTCGGCGTCGTCGTCGGCCTGGACGGCCGCGAAGGCGGCGATCTCGTCGTCGGCCTCGGGCTCCTCGTCGTCCAGGTCCGCCTCGAGGTCGGCCCGGGCATCGGCCACCGCCTGGGCCGACGCGCTCGCGGCAGCGGCGGCGAACCGCGCCTCCGCGTCCTGCGCCCGCTCCAGCGTCGCGCGCGACGGCAGCGGCTCGTGGGTGAGGAGGCTGCGCAGTTCGTCGAGGTAGACGGTGATCGCCTCGCGCTGGCGGTTGAGGTCCTCGACCTGCCGCTGGGCGGTGGTGCGCTCGCGCTCGGCCTCCGTCATCGCCTCGGACAGGGTCTTCTCGGCGTGCTCGCGCGCCTCCGCGACGACCCGGTCGGCGTTGCGCCGGGCGTTCGCCATGAGCTCCTTGGCGTGCACCTCGGCGTCCTGGCGGACCCGGTCCGCCTGCTCGAGCGCGTTCGCGACCCGCTGCTCGGCCTCGGCCGCGTGGGCCTCGGCGTCGGCGACGAGGCGCTCGGTCTCCTGCCGGGCCTGCTCGTGACGCTCGGCGTCGGCGCGCTCGGCCGCCTCGTGGCGCTGCGCGACCTCGACCTCGGCGTCCGCCAGCGTCCGCCGGGCCTGCTCGAGCAGCCGGTCGGCCTCGGACCGTGCCTCGGTGGTGAGCTCGTTGGCGCGGCGACGGGCCTCGGTGATGAGCCGCTCGATGTCCATCCGGGTCCGGTCACGCAGCTCGTTGGTCTCGCGCTCGGCGGTGGAGCGGAGCTCGGCGACCGTGCGCTGCGTCTGCTCGCGTGCTTCGGTCGTCTCCCGCTCGACGGTCTGGCGCAGGTGGAGGGTCTCCCGGTCGGCCGTCTCGCGCAGCTCGGTGGTCTCCCGCTCTGCTGCCGCGCGGAGCTCCGTCGCGTACTGCTCGGCGTCCGCGCGCTGCTCCGCGACCTCCTGCGTGGCACGGGCCCGCTCGGCCGCCACCTCGTCGGTCACCGCCGCACGCAGCTCCGCCGCCTCGCGGTCGGCCGTGGCGCGCTGGAGGGCCGCGTACTGGTCGGCCTCCGTGCGCAGCGCGGTGGCCTGGGTCTCGGCGTTCTGCATCGCCACCTTGGCGTCGCGCTCGGCGGCGGCCCGCACGCCGTCGGCGTACTCCGTGGCCTCGGCCCGCAGTGCGGATGCGGCCTCCTCGGCGGCGCGGCGCAGCTCGGCCGCCTCCCGCTCGGCGGTCGCCCGCAGGTCCGCCGCGTACTGCTCCGCCTCGGCCCGCAGGGTCGCCGTCTCCGTCTCGGTCCGGCGACGCAGCTCCGTCGTCTCGGCGTCGGTGGACGCGCGCAGGTCCTGGGCGTAGCGGTCGGCCTCCTCGCGCTGGCGCGAGGTCTCGACCTCGGCGGTGTTGCGCAGCTCGGCCACGTAGCGCTCGGTGTTCACGCGGAGCTCGGTGGTCTCCCGCTCGACCGTCGCGCGCTGCGTGCCCAGCTCACGCTCCAGGCCCGTGCGCCGCTCGCTCTCCTCGGTGGCGATCGCGCTGGAGATGCGCGCGGCCTCGCGCTCCGCGGAGCCCACGAGCTCCTCGGCGCGGCGCTGGGCGGCGCTGAGGGTGCTCTCCGCCTCCGAGGCGGCGCTCTGGCGGACCTCGTCGGCCTCCCGTCGCGCCGTCGCCAGCAGCTCGGCCACCTCGTTCTCCGCGCGGGCACGCATCTGGCCGGCGGAGAGCTTGGCCCGCGCCATCGCGTCGGCGGCCTGGGCGTTCGCCTGGGCGACGACGTCGGAGGACTGCTCCTCCGCCGAGCGAAGGAGGTGCTCGATCCGCGAGCCGAGCCCGGAGTACGTCGGGCGCTCCGCCTCGCGCAGCTGGCGGTGCGCCTCGGACAGCTCGCCGGCGATCTGCATCGCACGGGCGTCGAGCTGCTCGACCTGCGCGCGGGCACCGTCGAGCTGGCGCTGGAGCTCCTCCAGCTGCTGGTCGACGAGCGCGCGGTCGTAGCCGCGCATGACCACCGGGAAGGTCGATCGGTCGTCGGGCACAACAGCCTCCTCGGGATGGCGGCGCAAACGGCGTGCGGAGGGGTCGCGCGGGTGGGCACCCCGGTGTCCAGCGGACGTCCGGTTCCCCCTGCACGAGCCCTGCGTCAGCGTATCGGTCGCGGGCGCGCGGCCCCACCCCGGTTGCGGATCGGACGCCGTTCCTTGATCGTCAAGGGGGCGCTCCACGGCCTGCTCCGCCGGCCCGGCACGCCGCGAGCGGCCTGAACCGCCTATTGTGAACCGGCAACCGTGCCCCGGACCCGGGAAGGACGACGTGATCCAGCGAGCTCTCGCCACGCTGCTGTGCCTGCTCGGCGCCGCGGCGATCGGGCTGGGCGTCGCGTCGGCGACCCTCTGGCGCGCCGACGACGTGCTGGTCGCGCGGGCGCAGGCCGAGCCCGGGACCACGATGATCGTCACGGAGCCGGGCGTGCTCGACCTCGCGGCCGACGAGGTGACGATCACCGCCGACGCCGACCGTGGCCGGGTCGTCGTCGCGCTGGGCCGCACCGCGGACGTCGAGGCGTGGGTCGGCGGCGACGCGCACACCCGGGTGACGGGGCTCGCCGAGTGGCACGTGCTGGCGGTCGAGGAGGAGGAGGCCGCGCCGACGCCGGAGCCCTCCGAGAGCCCGACCGCGGAGCCCACCGAGACACCCACCCCCACCGCGACGGCGACGACGCCCGTGGAGGGTGAGGAACCCGCGGAGGACCCGGCGGACCCGGCGGACACGGCGCCCGACCCCAGCGGGTCCGACCTGTGGGTCGACGAGGCGCTGGGCAGCGGGCAGGTGTCCCTCGACTGGGCGGCCCGGGACGGCCGGTGGAGCGTGCTCGTCGCCGCGACCGGCGTCGGCGCCGACCCGCCGGAGCTCACCCTCGCGTGGCCCCAGACGGTGACGACGCCGTGGCTGTGGCCCGGCGTCGTGGTCGGGAGCGTTCTGCTGCTCGCCGGGTTGGCGTGGTGGGTGCTCATCGTCGTGGCGACGCGGCGGGCGTCCGCCGCGGCCGCCGCCCCCCAGGAGGAGCC
>JAEWQZ010000193.1 GCA_023460255.1 Actinomycetes bacterium | reverse complement strand
GGCGGCCGCGCCACTGCGCCACCGCGTAGCCGGCGACGGCGAAGGCGAAGATGACGAGCGTGAAGACGTCCACGCCGTACCCGCCGAGCAGGCCGTTCTGGAAGCCGTTGGCGATCTGGTAGTACGTCCCGCCGAACGGCGAGAGCGAGATGCTGCTCAGCACGAGGTGCGTCAGGCCGCGGAAGAGGAGCATGCCAGCGAGCGTGACGATGAACGCCGGGATGCCGACGTAGGCGACCCAGAATCCCTGCCAGACGCCCGCGATGAGCCCGACGACGAGCGCGGCGAGCACGCCCACGTACCAGGGCTGACCGTTGCGGATCACCACGATCGCGGCCACGGCCCCGGTCAGCGCGACCAGCGAGCCCACCGACAGGTCGATGTGGCCGCCGATGATGACGATGACCATGCCGATCGCCAGGATCAGGATGTAGGAGTACTGCAGGACGATGTTCGTCAGGTTGTTCGGGCTGAGGAACTGGTCGTGCAGGACGCTGAAGAGCAGCACGATCGCCACGAACGCGATGGCGATGCCGCTCTGACGCAGGTTGCTCGTCACCAGGTCGCGGACCGCCTCCAGGGGGCTGCGGTGGTCGCTGCCGCCGACGGGGCCGGGCTCCCGCGTGGTCGTGTCTGTCGCGGCACTCATCGGGCCGACTCCTTCTCCATGGTCATGAGTTCCATCAGGCGTTCCTGGGTGGCCTCGGCGGCGGGGACGACGCCGGTGATCCGGCCGAAGGCGAGCGTGTAGATGCGGTCGCAGATGCCGAGCAGCTCGGGCAGCTCGGAGGAGATGACGACGACGGCCTTACCGGCGGCGACCATCCGGTTGATGATCGTGTAGATCTCGTACTTCGCCCCGACGTCGATGCCGCGGGTGGGCTCGTCGAGGATCAGCACGTCGGCGTCGGTGTAGATCCACTTGCTCAGCACGACCTTCTGCTGGTTGCCGCCGGAGAGCTTGCCGGCGAGGTGCAGCACCGTGGGGGTCTTGATGTTGAGGTTGCCGCGGTACTCCTCGGCGACCTTGAGCTCCTCGTTCCCGTTCACCCACCCGCGGCTGGAGACCTTGTACAGGCCGGCGGCCGTGATGTTGCGGCGGACGTCCTCGATGAGGTTGAGGCCGTACTTCTTGCGGTCCTCCGTGGCGTACGCGATGCCGTTCGCGATGGCGTCGGACACGGAGTGCAGCCGGACCTCCTGGCCGCGCTTGAGCACGCGGCCGGAGATGTCGCGGCCGTAGGAGCGACCGAAGAGGCTCATCGCGAGCTCGGTGCGGCCCGCACCCATGAGCCCCGCGATCCCGACGACCTCGCCGGCGTGGACGCTGAAGCTGGCGCCGTCGACGACGACGCGCTCCGGCTGGGTCGGGTGGTGCACCGTCCAGTCCTCGACGCGCAGCACCTCGTCGCCGACGCTCGGCGTCCGCTCCGGGTACCGGTGCTGGAGGTCGCGGCCGACCATGCTCCGGATCATCCGGTCCTGGGTCGACTCGGGGTCCCTCATGTCGAGGACCTCGATGGTGCGACCGTCGCGGATGATCGTCGTGCGGTCGGCGATCTCGGCGATCTCGTTGAGCTTGTGGGAGATCATGATGCAGGTGATCCCCTGGGCGTTGAGCTGACGGAGCAGCTCGAGCAGGTGCTCGGAGTCCGCGTCGTTCAGGGCGGCGGTCGGCTCGTCGAGGATGAGCAGACGCACCTCCTTGGAGAGCGCCTTGGCGATCTCGATGAGCTGCTGCTTGCCGACGCCGAGCTGGCTGACGTGGGTCACCGGGTTCTCGTGCAGGCCCACCCGGGCCATCAGCTCGGCGGCCTCGGCGTTCGTGCGGTTCCAGTCGACGAGCCCGCCGAGACCGCGCCGCTCGTTGCCCAGGAAGATGTTCTCCGCCACTGACAGGAACGGGACGAGCGCCAGCTCCTGGTGGATGATGACGATCCCGCGCGCCTCGGAGTCGTTGATCGAGCCGAAGCGCACCTCCGCGCCCTCGTAGTGGATCTCCCCGTCGTAGGTGCCGTGCGGGTAGACGCCCGAGAGCACCTTCATCAGCGTCGACTTGCCGGCGCCGTTCTCCCCGCAGATGGCGTGGATCTCACCGCGGCGCACGGTGAGGGACACGTCCGCGAGCGCGACGACGCCGGGGAACGTCTTCGTGATCGAACGCATCTTCAGGATGTTGTCGGTCATGCCAACCTCGCTTCGTCGAGCCGACGGCCGGTGCGGGAGAGGGCCCGGCCCGGCGGTGGGGCACCGCCGGGCCGGGCCGGGTCGGTCAGCCCTCGGCGACGCCGGAGGCGACCTCCTCCTCGGACCAGTAGCCGGAGTCGACCAGCAGCGGGGTGATGTTGCCCGCGTAGACGATGTCCGACTCGAGCAGGTAGGACGGGACGACCTTGACGCCGTTCTCGTACGTCTCGGTGTCGTTCGCCTCGGGCTCCTCACCCTGCAGGTACGCCTCGGCGGCCACGATGGCCTGCGCGGCGAGCTTGCGGGTGTCCTTGAAGATCGACGCGAACTGCACGCCGTCGGCGATGAGCTTGACCGACGCGATCTCGGCGTCCTGACCGGTGACGACCGGCAGGCCGTCGGCGATCGTCGGGCCCATGCCCACGCCCTGGAGCGCGGTGATGATGCCGCGCGAGAGGCCGTCGTACGGGGACAGGACGCCGTGCAGCGGCGTGCCGTCGTTGTACGTGCCCGTCAGCAGGTCCTCCATGCGGCGCTGGGCCGTCTCCTGCTGCCAGCGCAGGATGTTGGTCTGCTCGATGTCCGTCTGGCCGGACGGGACGACGAGGGTGCCGTCGTCGAAGTACGGCTGGAGGGTGTCCATCGCGCCCTTCCAGAAGAAGTGCGCGTTGTTGTCGTCCAGGGAGCCGGCGAACAGCTCGATGTTGAACGGCCCGGCGGCGTCGCCCTCGGAGCCGTCCTCGTTGAGCAGGCCGAGGCCGACGAGCAGGGACGTGGCCTGGAGCACGCCGACGTCGTAGTTGTCGAACGTCACGTAGAAGTCGACGTTCTCCGAGTCGCGGATCAGCCGGTCGTACGAGATCACCGGGATGTCCGCGGCGGCGGCCGCCTCGAGCTGGCTCGTCAGGGCGGTGCCGTCGATCGCCGCGATGATCAGCGCCTTGGCGCCGTTGGTGATCATCTGGTCGATCTGCTGCGTCTGGGTGGGGATGTCGTCGTTGGCGAACTGGAGGTCGACCTCGTAGCCGAGCTCCTCGAGGCCGTCCTTGACGGCGTTGCCGTCCGCGATCCAGCGCTCCGAGGTCTGGGTCGGCATCGCGACGCCGATCAGACCGCCCTCCTCGACAGCCGTGCCGCCGTCGCCGGCGTCCGGGGAGTCGTCGTCGGTGCTACCCGCGCCGCCGCCACCGCACGCGGTGAGGGACAGGGCGAGCGTCAGGCCCGCCGCGAGTGCGGCGAACTTCCTGGTGCTCATGAATCTCCTCCTCGAGATCAACTGCATCTTCCTGAGTCGGGGCGCTCCGGCTGGACCGTCCCGGGTGCCCTGACCGCCACCACGGGACCGGTCAGGAAGTCCATCCGCTACTCGACGCGCACGACGTCGAGCCCCGCACGTTCGAGCCGGCGCACCTCGTGGTCCGGTGCCGACCGACCCGTGACGAGGGTGTGCACGTCGGTGAGCCGCGCGATGCGCCCGAGGTGCGTCTGCCCGAGCTTCGAGCCGTCCGCGACGACGACGGCGCGGCCGGCGGCGGCGATGATCGACCGCTTCACCTCGGCCTCGGGCAGGTTGATGTTGGTGAACCCGCCGGGGTCGACGCCGTTGCAGCCGATGAACGCGACGTCCAGGTGCAGCTGCTCGAGCAGCACGGTGCCGAGCGGGTTGACGAGCGAGTGCTGGAGCCGGCGCAGCGTGCCGCCGGTGACGATCACGGTGAGCCGCGGCATCGCGCACTCGAGCTCGAGGGCGATGTTCAGCCCGTTGGTGACGACGGTGACGCGCTCGAGGTCGGTGCGTGCGACGAGGGCGCGGGCCACGGCGGTCGTCGTCGTGCCGACGTCGAGCAGGACGCCCATCCCGGAGTGCACGAGCGAGGCGGCGTACTCGCCGATCCGGTGCTTCTCGTGGGCGAACTCGACGAGGGACTCCTCGAACGAGGGCTCCGGGCGCGCGCTGCGCGGCGGGGGCATGACGCCACCACGGACGCGTCGGACGGCGTGCGAGCTCTCCAGGGAGGCGAGGTCCGCCCGGACCGTCACGTCGGAGATGCCGAAGGCCTCCGCAAGCTCCGAGACCCGCACGAAGTCGCGGTCCGTGATGAGCTGGAGCATCCGCTCGCGCCGGACCGGCACGGGCAGGACGTCGGTGTCTTCGTTGAGCACGTAGCGAGTGTGAGCGATAACAATCGCTGGGTCAACTTTGTGAAGTCAACTTTCGATTACGAAGGCGTAACGGCGCATCACGAGTCTCACCGGTGGCATTCGACGGGGTTGACCGCGCCAGATGGGCGTTGATCACGCACGCTGCAAGGCTACAGCCCGCTCACCAGCAACTTCTCGTATCGAAAGCCTGCGCAAGTCTCCGGAGGCTTCCGGAGCCCCCTGCGGTGGGAGCGCGCCCGCTCCCACCGCCGGCGCCGTGGGTCAGAACCCCTGGGCGAGGTGGAACCACACCTGGTTCCACCGCAGCTCGTTGGCGAAGGCGCGCGTCGTCGTGGCGTCGTCGATGACGAGCAGCTCGGTCCGCGCGATCGTCGCGAAGTCGGCGAAGACGTCGACGCCCACCTGCGTCGTCAGCACCGTGTGGTGGGCGGCGCCCGCCATCAGCCACGCCTCGGCCGACGTCGCGAGGTCCGGCGCCGGGCGCCACACGGCGCGCGCGACGGGCAGCCGCGGCAGCGGCGGGTGCTCGACGAGGTCGACGACGTTCGCGGTGAGCCGGAACCTGTCGCGCATGTCCGACATCGCGACCACCAGGCCGTCGCCCGGGTCGGTGTCGAAGACCAGCCGCACGGGGTCCTCGCGCCCGCCGATGCCCAGCGGGTGGATCTCCAGGCTCGGCCGGGCCGTCGTCAGGCTGGGGCAGATCTCCAGCATGTGCGCGCCGAGGATCGTCTCCTCCCCCGGCGTCAGGTGGTACGTGTAGTCCTCCATCAGGGAGGCGCCGCCGGGCAGCCCCGCCCCCATCACCTTGGCCACCCGCACGAGGACCGCGGTCTTCCAGTCACCCTCCGCGCCGAAGCCGTAGCCCTTCGACATCAGCCGCTGCACGGCCAGGCCGGGGAGCTGGCGCAGCGCGCCGAGGTCCTCGAACGTCGTCGTGAAGGCGGTGGCGCCCACGCCCTCGAGGAACGAGAGCAGGGCGAGCTCCTGCCGCGCGCCGTAGCGCAGCGAGTCGTGGCGGTCCCCGCCCTTGCGCAGCGCCGGGACCACGTCGTACAGGTCCTCGTACTCGGCGACCAGCGCGTCGACGTCGGCGTCGGGCACCTCCTCCACGGCTGCCACCAGGTCGTTCACGCCCCACGTGTTGACGCTGACGCCCAGCCGCGCCTCGGCCTCGGTCTTGTCGCCCTCGGTCACCGCGACGTTGCGCATGTTGTCGCCGAAGCGCGCCAGGCGCAGGTCGTGCGCGGCGGCCCAGCCCGCGGCCGCGCGGGCCCACGTGCCGACCTTCTCCTGCACCACGGGCGACGACGCGTGCCCGACGACCGTCTTGCGCGCCACGCCCAGCCGCGTGGCGATGTACCCGAACTCCCGGTCGCCGTGCGCCGCCTGGTTGAGGTTCATGAAGTCCATGTCGATGCTGTCCCACGGCAGCTCGACGTTGGCCTGCGTGTGCAGGTGCAGCAGCGGCGTGCGCAGCGCCTCCAGGCCGGCGATCCACATCTTCGCCGGGGAGAACGTGTGCATCCAGGCGATGACGCCGATGCACGCGTCGTCGGCGTTGGCCTCCAGCGCGAGGCGCCGGATCGCGTCGGAGCCGGTCAGCACCGGCTTCCAGACGACGCGCGCGGGGACCGCGTCGGAGGCGTCGAGCAGCGCCGCGACGGCCTGGGACTGCTCGGCCACCTGGGCGAGGGTCTCGGGGCCGTACAGGTGCTGGCTGCCCGTCGCGAACCAGATCTCCTTGTCGGCGTACGCCTTGCTCGGGCTCATGCGCTCTGCTCCTCGCTCGTCATCGATGCGGTGGTCCGGGTGCCGCCGGCCCTGCGGTCCGGTGGGTCCGGTGGGTCGTGGTCCGGCGGGTCAGGGGTTGACCGGGGCGGAGTCGCCCTGGCCGTAGACGTTCTGGTAGCGCGCGTACAGGGAGTCGATGTCCGGCTGCGCGATCGGCAGCGGCTCCCCCAGCTGGGCGGAGATGTGCACGGTGCGGGCGACCTCCTCGACCATCACCGCCGCCTTCACCGCGTCCTTCGCGTCACGGCCGATCGTGAACGGCCCGTGGTTGCGCATGAGCACGGCGCGGCTGCGCGAGTCGCGCAGGGTCTCGACGATGCCGCGGCCGATCGAGTCGTCCCCGATGAGCGCGAACGGCCCGACCGGGACCGGGCCGCCGAACTCGTCGGCCATCATCGTCAGCACGCAGGGGATCTCCTCCCCCCGCGCCGCCCATGCCGTCGCGTAGGTCGAGTGCGTGTGCACGACGCCACCGACGCGCGGCAGGTGCTTGTACACGTAGGCGTGCGCCGCGGTGTCCGACGACGGCGCCCGCGTGCCGTCGACGAGGTTCCCGTCGAGATCGCAGACGACCATCGACTCCGGGGTCAGGTCGTCGTAGGTGACCCCGCTCGGCTTGATGACCAGCAGGTCCTCGCCGCCGGGCACGACCACCCGCTGCGACACGTTGCCCGCCGTCCACACCACGAGCCCCCAGCGCGGCAGCTCGGCGTGCAGGTCGCACACGACGGTGCGGACGCGCTCGATCTCCGCGCGCACCTCGCTCGGGTAGGCCGCCAGGGGTTCGGTCGTGGTCACGCCGCCTCCTCAGATCGCCTCGGTCGCCGCGCGCTCCACGGCGAGCCCTGCCTCGTACCGCTCCAGGAACGCCGCGTAGCCGGCCACGTCGGCGGGGTCCGGGGCGACGACGTCGACGTCGGCGCCGGCGAACACCCGGCTCGCGAGGTAGGTGCCGAGGTCCTGCTCGGCGGCCGCATCCAGGTACGACGCGAGCACCGCCATCCCCCACGGCCCGCCCTCGCTCGCCGTCCGGGCGACGGCCACGGGCGCGCCGACAGCCGCGGCGAGCAGCCGCTGCGCGACGCCGGCGGTGCGGAAGAGACCGCCGTGCGCGGCGAGCACGTCCAGCCCGACACCCTCTCCGGCCAGCACCCGCATGCCGAGGCTGAGCGTCGCGAACGCGCCGTACACCTGCGTCCGCACGAAGTTGGCCAGCGTCAGCCGCGAGTCGGGGGTCCGCACGAACAGCGGCCGCCCCTCGACCAGGCCGGTGATCGGCTCGCCCGACAGGTAGTTGTACGCCACGAGCCCGCCGCCGTCGGCATCGCCCTCGAGCGCCTCGCGCAGCAGCGCGCCGAACACCGCGTCGGGCCCGGCGGGCGTGCCGAGGGCCGCCGCGAACCGGCCGAACAGGTCGGCCCAGGCACCGAGCTCGCTGGCCCCGTTGTTGCAGTGCACCATCGCGACGAGGTCGCCCGCCGGCGTCGTGACGACGTCGAGCTCGTGGTGCACCCGCGCCAGCGGCCGCTCCAGCACCACCATCGCGAAGATCGAGGTGCCGACGCTGACGTTCCCCGTGCGCGGGGCGACCGCGTTCGTGGCGACCATGCCGGTGCCGGCGTCGCCCTCGGGCGGGCACAGGGGGGCGCCGGGCTGCAGGGTCCCGGTCGGGTCGAGGAGCGCCGCCCCCTCCTCCGTGAGCCGGCCGGCCTCCTGCCCCGCGACGAGCACCTCCGGCAGCAGCTGGGCGAGCGGGGGCAGGCCCAGGTCCGGCCGCCGGGTCGCGACGAGCCCGTCGAGCTGCGCGAGCATCCGCGCGTCGTAGTCGCGGGTGGCGGGGTCGATGGGGAACATCCCGGACGCGTCGCCGACGCCGAGCACGTGCCGCCCGGTCAGCCGCCCGTGCACGTAGCCGGCCAGCGTCGTCAGCGACGCGATCCGCGGGACGTGCGGCTCGTCGTCGAGGATCGCCTGGTACAGGTGCGCGACCGACCAGCGCAGCGGGATGTTGTGGCCGAACAGCTCGCTGAGCTCGGCCGCGGCGGGACCGGTGGTCGTGTTGCGCCAGGTGCGGAAGGGCACCAGGAGCTCGCCGGCGGCGTCGAACGCCAGGTAGCCGTGCATCATCGCGGAGACGCCGAGCGCGGCGACCTGCGTCAGCTGCGTCCCGTGGCGCCGCACGACGTCGGCCTGGAGGCCCGCGATGCACTCGGTCAGGCCCGTCCACACGGCGTCGAGGGGGTACGTCCACATCCGGTCGACGAACTGGTTCTCCCACTCGTGGCTGCCGTCGGCGAGCACCGTGCCGTCGGGACCGACCAGGCACGCCTTGATGCGGGTGGACCCCAGCTCGATGCCGAGGGACGCCCGGCCCGTGGTGATCATCCGCGCCGCGTCCGTGCGCTCGTCGGTGGTCATCGTCGCTCCCCGTGGCTGCCCGTGGCTCCGCGCGGATCGCCGCGATGCTGACCCGCCCCCCGTGATGTTAACGTTCACATCAGATGCGGTGCAAGCCGAAGGTCCCGGGCGGGGCCCGTCAGTCGCGGGCGACGGCCGGGGCCGACGCGGTCGCGATGCCGGAGGCCGTGACGATGTCCAGGCCCTCCTCGAAGATGCGGAAGAGCCGCTCCACGACGTCGCGCAGCGGGTCCGCGAATCCTGTCCCGTACCAGTGGTGGAACAGGCCCAGCAGGCCACCGGTGAAGGCGTGCGAGAACACCTGCACCTCGAGGTCCACCTCGGGCCGGCCGAGCCGCTCGGCCAGCAGGCGACCCACCAGCTCGGACATCTGGTAGGTGGCGGCCGTGCCCGCCTGCTCCAGCGACGGGGTGGTCATGATGAGCGTGATGCGCCGCTGGATCGTGACGAGGTCGTCGGGCGCGACGGCGTCCACCGCGCCGACGATGATGGCCCGCAGACCGTCGAGGGGGACCTCGGCCTGCAGCGCGGTCCGGAGCCACCTGTCCATCTCGAGGTCGTACTCGTCCCAGAGGAGGATCTGCTCCTTGGCGCCGAAGTACCGGTAGACGCTGCTCGGGGAGACGTCCGACGCGTCGGCGATCTCCTCGACGGTGACGGCCTCGAAGCCGCGCTCCTCGAACATGTCGAGGGCCACGGCCTGGATCCGCAGCATGGCGGCCAGCCGCTTGCGCTCGCGGAGGCCACCACCGCCGTCGTCGTCCATCCCCCCATCCTACGGGACGACTGACCGGGGCTCTCGTTTGACAGTGACTCTCTGTTGACACTCGCTCCCACTGACATCTACTGTCAGTTGACATTCACTGTCAGATTCGGGAGGTTGCGGTGGAGCACGTCATCCACGCCGAAGGGCTCGTCAAGACGTTCGGTCGCACGCGGGCCCTGGACGGGCTGGACCTGACCGTCGAGACCGGGGAGGTGCACGGCTTCCTCGGCCCGAACGGCGCCGGCAAGTCGACGACGATCCGGGTGCTCCTCGGGCTGCTGCGCAAGGACGCCGGCCAGGTCCGCGTCCTGGGGGGCCACCCGTGGCGCGACGCCGTCGCGCTGCACCGGCGGCTCGCCTACGTGCCCGGTGACGTCCAGCTCTGGCCGA